>NZ_KV810286.1:0-3118 GCF_001812735.1 Neisseria sp. HMSC069H12 | reverse complement strand
CTGGCGCAAGACGACACCCTGTCCGAATTGCTCGAACTGATTAACCGCCAACTGACTGAAAAAAGTTTAAAAGTAGAGAAAGCATCCGCCGCCGTCATTGACGCCACCATTATTCAGACCGCCGGCAGCAAACAGCGTCAGGCCATAGAAGTCGATGACGAAGGACAAGTCAGTGGCCAAACCACACCGAGTAAAGACAGCGATGCCCGTTGGACAAAGAAAAACGGCCTCTACAAACTTGGTTACAAACAACATACCTGCACCGATTCTGAAATCGCTTTCAGACGGCATTTCGCCCCAAAAGAGCGGTGGATTTTGCAAAAGTTTTTCGGCTTTGCACTCCGCACGCAGGCAGCCTGAAAACGCCGAGCAGGTCGGGCATGGATGCCCGACAAACAAACTGTTCAGACGGTCTTACCGCATTCGGATGTTCGTCGTTTGCATTATTTGCAATGTTGTTTTATCATCAATACTACATTGATTATGTTGCGTATTTTAGTAATTTATTGTTTTTAAAAGGTATTTAAATGAAGAAAAAAATGCTGCTTTTAACCTTGCTGGTCTCGGCAACAGTGGTGGCGAAGCCGGTAAATAGTGGAAAAATAGCCCATCATCAAACCGTGTCGTGCGGCAATCAGGTTTATGTACAATCATCAGGCGGCGCAGTGTTAAAGGAAAAGCCCGATGCCCGTTCGAAAACGGTAATGCAGTTAAGAAACACCCAATATCTCTGTGTGGTTGGCAATGTGGCTGAATCAAACGGCTGGACGCTGGTGAAAAAAGTGCCTCCGGCAGCGGGTGCGGGCTGTGAAGATGCAGGCGCGAAAGAATGCTTGAAAATGGCAGATTTTCCAAGCAAATGGCAGGTAAAGAAACCGTCAGGCAGCCAATGCCGTCTGACGACTTCGTTTGACGAGGGCGGACAGCTTGTTGTAACCGCCAGCGGTGTATGTGCAACCGGCTGGGTTAAAACAAAGGCTGTCCGTTTTTTTGCAGATTAATTTTTTAACACGGCATAAAAGGAATTGAAATGTCTGAAATTCAAGAACGGCAGAATCGACGGATTATTGATTATGCTGAAGCAAACTTTTCGAAAACCACGCATGAATACGGCAGACAGGATATGGCTAGACGCTCTGCAAATAAATCTGGAGAGAAAATTGATCCTTCTCGTTTAAATGAAGACAAAGATCATGATGGAAGAAAAGGTGTTGATTGTTCTTCTCTTGTTTATTTTTCATTAGAAGGAGTGGGATTTAATCTTAAAATGGAAGCCAAAGACTTTGGAACCAGAACGCTGTTTAACGGAAAACATATAACGAACTATGCTCAAATAAATTTTGATGTACTACCTGCATCTGCCAAAACAGATGGCAGTTTGAAAGCAGGCGACATATTAATGATGACAATGCCGGGAGGTTCTCAACACGTTGCTATTTTTAAAGAGTATGATGAAAAAGGACGCATTCATTTTTTTGGATCTCAAACATCAACAGGGCCTGCTGAAGTAGTGATGACAGGAAATTCTTATTGGGATCAAAAAACTATTTTTCACGGTGCATTACGGCCTAAAGAAAACTTTATTAAACCTGAGATGGCGCCGGATATTGGAAAAAATGAATCGGAATCCCAATCTAAATATGAAAAAATTCGTTCGATGATCAATGGGTTAATGAATGATAAGGATGGTTCGTACACCAAGCAGCTTTTAGCAGAAAACCAAGATATTGTTGATAAATTCAACAAACGTGTACAGGAGGGTTTGGCACAACAGACACCATCGTTTTCGAACCAAGAGACTCAAATTGCACAACAGGAAACGGAATACCAGGGTTATTCGCGTAGCTGATAAAGATCTGATTTTGAATAACTGTATTTGATTCAACACAAATGCAAAAAAGGCCGTCTGAACCCGCTTTCAGACGGCCTTTAACCCAACACAAGGAGCCAAAAAATGAACCCGCGTTACGCCCCGATGTTTGCGCCGTATACCCTGAACAACGGCGTGGCAATCAAAAACCGCTTTGTCGTCGCGCCGCTGACGATTTACGAATCTGATGCCAACGGCGGGTTGACCGACGCCGCCCGTAATTTCTGGCGCGACCGTTTTCGCGGCTTCGGGCTGTTTGTGATGCCGTTTACCAATGTGCATCCGACCGGCATCGGTTTTCCGTCGCCCAACGCTTTTGACGCAAGCCACCTACCCACCCTGCGCGAATACACAGCCATTTCGCACGAACAAGGCGCGAAAATCGTCGCCCAAATCGCCCACGCGGGCAGCCGTGCCAATCCGCTGATGACGCGCGGACTCGGCGCCGTCGCCCCCAGCGCTTACGGGCGCGTGCGCGAAATGAGCAGCGACGAAGTGGCGCAAATGGTGCAGCACTTTGCCCATGCCGCCGAACTCGCGCTCGACGCAGGCTTGGACGGCGTAGAAATCCACGGCGCAAACGGCTGGCTGATTCAGCAATTCGTCTCCGCCGCCACCAACCTGCGCCAAGACCAATGGGGCGGCAGCCGCGAAAACCGCTTCCGTTTCCCGCTCGCCGTCATCGACGCGATTGACGAAATGCGCCGCCGCAAAAACCGCCCCGACTTCATCATCGGCTACCGTTTCTCGCCCGAAGAACCCGGCGCAGACGGCTTAACGATTGCAGACACGCTCGCGCTGGTGGACGCACTCGCCGTCAAACCGCTGCAATACCTGCACGTTTCTCTGTGGGATTTCTACAAAAAAGCGCGCCGCGACGGCAACGACGAATACCGTATGAAACTCATCCACCAGCGGATTAACGGGCGTTTACCCTTTATCGGCGTGAGCAAACTCTACACCGCCGACGACATCGCCCAAGCCTGGGAAACGGGCTGGGCGGAATTCATCGCGCTGGGCAAAACCGTGATGCTCAACCCCGATTTGATCGAGCTGATAGCAAACGGCCGCGAAGCCGAGATTCACACGCATTTTGACTGGCAGCAAACCGACCGTTACCGCTACACGCCCGCGATGCTCGCCGGCACGCGGCAGGGGATGGACTTTTATCCGCCGGCGAGGGGGTGAACAACGACAGGTCGGGCATCAATATCCGACCTTGTATATCGGAACTTCCGTATCATAGCA
>NZ_KV810285.1:0-18884 GCF_001812735.1 Neisseria sp. HMSC069H12 | reverse complement strand
GGGATTTTGCAAAGGTGTCAGGCCGTCTGAAACCCAAAAAATTGGGGTTTCAGACGGCCTTTTTAGTAGAAATTTGTTTGGAATAATTTTAGGAAGTTTGGGTATAATTATTGTGGGGCTGGTAGCAAAAAAGCCCCATTGCAGTGGGGCTTTGTGCTGAAACCTTCCTAGAAAGGAGAGTTTCAATCATGAAACATACCACTCGCACGGGTCGTTCATGGCTGAGACTGCGAACAGTCGTTAAGATTATCTTAACCCTGTTCCTGCTTTTAGTCAATTAAACGGCTGAAAACAAAAAACTGTTTTTCAGTTTCCGCCTGTTTGTCATGAACAGGCGGTTTTTTATTGTTTAACGCTGATTCAAACAATCTGCAATCGCTTTGGCAATTTTGGCACTGGCGCCTTGATGTTGCGAAATGAATTGCTCGGTGTGGCTGATCAGCTGTTGGCGCAGCGTTTCGTCGTCGAGGTATTGGCGCGTGGTTCTGTACCAGGCTTCGGCGGTTTCGACGCGGACGGCGGCTTTGGCTTCGACTGCGCCTTTACAGGCTTGGGCGAAGTTGTAGTTGGAGTAACCGAAGAGGGTAGGGACGCGGCAGGAGATGGGTTCGATGATGTTTTGGCAGCCGGCATCAACGAGGCTGCCGCCGACGAAGGCAATGTCTGCGCTGAGGTAGTAGGCGGCAAGCTCGCCCATGCTGTCGCCTATCCAAACTTGTGTATCGGGGGAAACGGGTTGTCCGTCGCTGCGTTTTTGGACGGTATAACCAAGCGATTTGGCGGTATCGTAGGCCGTCTGAAAGTTTTCAGGGTGGCGCGGTACGATGACCAGCAAGGCATTGCCGCGGTAGCCCTGCCATGCTTTGAGGAGCAGCTCGGCTTCGTCTGTGCCTTTGTACACGCGCGTGCTGGCGCAGACGACGACGGCTCGTGCGCCGATACGTTCTTTAAAGGCGGCGGCAAGCGGGCGTGAGTCATCGGGGGGCGCGATGTCGTATTTGGTGTTGCCGCAGACGTGGACGTTGGATGCGCCGATAAGGTGCAGGCGTTCGGCATCGGCAGCGGTTTGGGCAAAGCAGCCGGAGAGGCTCTGCATGGCAGGCTCGACCAGCTTGCGGATTTTGAGGTAGCCGCGTTGGGATTTTTCGGAGAGGCGCGCGTTGGCCAGAAAGAGAGGAATGCCTGCTTCTTTGCAGCCGTGCATCAGGTTGGGCCAGATTTCGGTTTCCATCAAAATGCCGCAGATGGGGCGGTGTTCGGCTAAAAATCGGGCGACCCATTCGGATTTGTCGTAGGGCAGGTAACGGCATTGCGCATCGGGAAACAGGGATTGCGCGGTGGCGCGGCCGGTCGGCGTCATTTGGGTAATCAGAAACGGCGAGTCGGGAAAATGGCGGCGCAATGCCTGCACCAAAGGTTCGGCCGCACGCGTTTCGCCGACGGATACGGCGTGTATCCAAATCGGGCGTTGTACGGGATTGGGATACGCCTGCCCGAAACGCTCGCCCCAATGCTCGAGATAGGCTGGGGATTTGAGGGCGCGGCGGCGCAGGTGGCGGCGGATCAGGAAGGGGGCGAGGTGCCACAGCGTGGCGTAAAGGCGGCGTATCATGCTTACGGGTCTTGTGTCGGAATAGGCCTATTTTATCGGAAACTGAAACGGAAGATATAGCTTTGATGCGTGTTTTACGCAAAGGAAACAGGCCGTCTGAAAGGTTTCAGACGGCCTTTAATACAGGCATAAACGCGTTTACTTCACTTGTGCCATATATTTTTTCAGACGGCCTTTGCTTTGCATGGCACGGTTTTCCATTTCATCGACAACGGCTTGCGCTTTGGCTTTGTTCACCGGTTTGCCGACCTGAATCACGCCGCTCATGTTCATCATGCGGTGCGGCGGGCAGGTATAGACATACACGCCTTCTTTGTCGAGCTTGAGTGTGAAGTCTTTACCGTCTTCGGAAAGGAAGTCGGCAACGCCGTCGGGCAGGGCTTTGCTTTGCACCCAGTGTCCGCTGTTAGTAGCTTTGAAGGTAACAGTGTCGCCGACTTTGGCGTTGACGTAGCCGGGCTCGAACACCATGCTGCCGTCTTTGCCGTTGTCGAGCATTTTGACTTCGTGGTTGGCGGCGTATGTGCCTAGGGAAGCGGTCAGCATTAGGAGGAAGAGGGATTTTTTCATGGGGGGCCTTTCTAAGGATAAAAAATAGAGGTCGGGCTGATGCGTCGAAGAGGTAGGCCCTCTCCCTAACCCTCTCCCGCGGGCGAGGGGATAAGTTGCAGGGAGTTTGCAGGCCGGATGCTCAAATCCGACATTTCAGGAGCGGTCAAGTTATGCACTCTGCCGCATCGGGCGGATAACGGGCAAGCCTTTGCTGTCATATAAAAGTTCGATGTCCACTTTATACAGCCTGCTTATCATATCCGCCTGCAACACGTCCTGCGGCGCGCCCTGCGCCTGTACTTTGCCTTCGCCGAGCAGAATCACGCCGTCTGAAAACTGCGCGGCAAGGCTTAAGTCGTGCAAGACCATCAGGGTAACCAGATTGTGTTCGTGCGTGTATTGCACCACGCGCTCCAAGAGGTTCAACTGATGGTGCATATCCAGCGCGCTGACCGGTTCGTCCAGCATCAGGATTTCGGGGCGGCGCAGCATGACTTGGGCAAACATGACGAGCTGCCGCTGTCCGCCGGAAAGCCGCATGACGTCGCGGTGCGCCAGATGGCCGATGCCCAGCTCCGCCATGATACTTGCGGCTTCGTGCAGCAGTTCGTCGCCGACGTGCATGTGCAGCGCGTCCATGCGGCCGAGCAACACGACTTCCAGCGCGGTCAGCGAGGCTTCGGCGGCGGTGTCCTGCGGCATATAGCCTATGCGTTTGCGCCAGCTTTGCAGGTGGATTTTGCTCAATACTTCGTTGCCGTAGCGGATGGTGCCTTTGTGCGCCACTTCGCCGAAAATCGTTTTCATCAGCGAGGATTTGCCCGTACCGTTCGGGCCGAGCACGGAATAGACTTTGCCTTGTTCCAGCGTCAAATCGATATTGTCGGCGACCACATAATCGCCACGCCGGATATGGACATTTTCAAGTTTCAACATTTCAGACGGCCTATCGTTTCGTTAATACAATCCAGAAGAAGAACGGCACGCCGACAAACGACGTAACGATGCCCACCGGAAACAGCGCACCCGGGATAATCACCTTGGACAACACGCTCGCCACCGATAAAAACGCCGCCCCTGCCAGCATCGCGCCGGGCAGGAAGAAACGTTGGTCTTCGCCCAAAAGAATCCGCGCCACATGCGGGGCAACCAAGCCGATAAAGCCGATGACGCCGACAAAACTGATTGCCGTCGCCGTCATTACCGCCACCAATACCAGTGTTTTCAGGCGCAAAAGTTGCAGATTGATGCCCAGCCCGACAGCGCGTTCTTCGCCCAAGCGCAGCGCGGTCAGCTTCCACACATCGCGCGAAAGCAGCAGCACGCATACCGCCGTAACCGCCGCAGTAACGATGACCGTTTCCCAAGTCGCCTTGGTCAGGCTGCCGAACAGCCAAAACAGAATCTGCTGTGAAATCTCAGGCGCGGCGATAAACTGAATCAGCGACAGAATCGACTGAAACAGAAACAAAAGCGCAATCCCCACCAACACCAGCATCGCCGAATTGAAGCGGCGCGCCGAAGCAAACAGAAACAAGATGCCCGAAGCCAGCATGGTCATCACAAACGCCCCGATAGGGACGGCGACCGTTTCAGGCAGCCCGAAACCGCCGAACGCAATCACCATCGACGCGCCCAAACCTGCCGCCGCCGCCAAGCCCAGCGTATAAGGGCTGGCCATCGGGTTGTTCAACAGCGTTTGAATTTCCGCGCCGCCGACACCCAAAGCCGCGCCGACCACCAAGGCCATTACCGCAATCGGCAGGCGCAGATCCATCACAATCAGGCGGTTCATTTCATCGACTCCGGGTTTACCCAGCAAAACATTGACCACTTCACCGACGGGCAGCGTGTCTGTCATTGCCGGGCCGGTGGCGATGTCGAATAGGAAACTGACCGCGGCGATGATTAAAAACATCAACACAATCAACCAACGCTTGCCTTCCAACTTGCGCTGGTTTCTCACAATCTCGGCGACAACCGAATCATTCATTTTTTAATCCTTTGAAATTAAGGAACAAGGTCGGACATCCATGTCCGACAATCTCTTTTGTCTGTATCCGTTTTGAAGGGTGGTTTTTTGAAAATCGGGATAACGGCGTTCCAAACGGTTTTGCCCTCTCCCTAGCCCTCTCCCTAGCCCTCTCCCACGGGGAGAGGGAATAAGATAACTGAAATCCGACCATTGTTGTGATTCCCTGCAATTTGTTCCCTCTCCCCGTGGGAGAGGGCTAGGGAGAGGGTAAAAACAGTCAAACCCACCTGAAGCTCTCTGTTCGGCACGATAGGAAGTCGTAGCGTGGGCTTTGCCCACGAAAACAGAGAACTCGATACCGTTTGCCATCATTTCCACAAACGTTATCCGCGGGCAAAGCCCACGCTACGGTTCTGTACAAAACCCATGCTGCTTTCAGACGACCTTTCGGATAAAGGTCGTCTGAAATCCACAAGCCCGCCTTACTGATCTTTCGGATACAGGTAGAATGTACCGTTCGGCATGACCGGCAGGTTTTGGCGGTAGAAGTCCAGATAGGTTTTCTCAGGGTTGAAATCTTTAAACAACTGCGGATAAATCGCTTTGGCCATAAACTGAATCGATGCGCTGTCGGACAGCGTGCGCGAGTTGGCGTGGTAGGTGGCGTAGAGGCGGTTGTTTTTAATCGCAGGCAGGTTGGCCCAGCCGGCGCGTTTGGCAAAGCCTGCCAAGCGTTTTTCCGCTTCCGCTTTCGGAATGCCCCAGCCCATCACCATGGCGGCAGGGTTTTTCTTCAATTCGGTTTCGCGGCCGGTAATCACGATCACGTCGGGTTTGGCGGCCAATACTTTTTCAGGATTGATCGGGCCGTAGAATTCGACCGAAGAAGCGGCGATATTGTTGCCGCCGACCAGTGTCGCCATCGAACCCCACATGCTCTTGCCGAAGGTAACGCTGTGTTCGGCAGGGCCTTTGTTGCCGAACTCGACATAGACTTTAGGCTTGGGCAGGTTGGCTTTTTGTACGCGCGCTTGGATGGTGTCGGCGATGCGTTTGTAGTCTGCCGCCAGTTTGTCGGCTTTTTGCTGCTGGCCGGTCAGCGTGCCGATGAGTTTGGTCGATTGAACGTGTTTGGCGACCGTTTGCGCGTTGTAGTCCAACACGACGATGGGGATGCCGGCTTTGTTGATGCGGTCGAGATCGGAACCCAAAGCCTTGTATTGCCATTCGGCCAAAACCAATAAATCGGGTTTCAGTGCCAATACTTTCTCAATCGAGAAAGTGCCGACTTCCACTTCGCCCACGTCGGTCAGTTGATTCAGTTTAGGCACGGCTTTGCTGAATGCCGCCCAGCTTGGCGGCGCCCAGTCGGCCCAAACTGCTTTGGAGAAGCCGACAACGTTGTCCAGCGCGGTTTTACCGCCGATGGCCATGTAGTCTTGGTAGTAGAAGCCCAAAACCACGCGTTTGGCAGGCAGGTCAACGGTTACCTTACGGCCGACGGTATCGGTCAGCTGAACCGGTTTGGCAAAAGCGGATACGGAGCCGATTGATAAAGCTGTAGCGGCAATCAAAGCAGAAAGTTGCGTAAATCTCATGAACTATTCCTTTAAAATATGATGATAACTATTATCTTTTATAAATTTACAAGGTATTGAATCTTTTTTCAAGTGAAACATGAGAATAGACATATTCCAGAATAAAAAGTTGCATCATTAAAATAAAGGGATAATGTTTGGGTATACTGAAGACCTAGTGAAAAGGAATGATATGGGTGCCTAAAGCCATAGTGGGCAGTAGCTGGAAGAAATAGGCAAAGGGTCATTTATTGCAAAAAATAAAAGGTATCCGGTTGAGTACAGCAGGCCGTCTGAAACCTTGTAATCGGGGTTCAGACGGCCTTTGGTGTAGGCATAAAAGCGTTTATTTCACTTGCGCCATATATTTTTCAGACGGTCTGTAAGCAGTATTGGGGAAAAGTGAAAAAGGTTGGTTTTTGAAATGGCGAAATAGGGAAGAAGGGGCTTGCGGGAGAATCGGGTGTAAACCCAAAATGGGGACGAATAAAAAGGGCGTGTATCGAAACACGCCCTTTTTAGAGATTCAGACGGCCTGTGATTCCGCCTGTTCGCTTTGGTTGAGGATTTTAATCAGTTTCTCAGCTTTTTCCGGATCTTCGCAGCGCAGGATTTTGGCGGCATCGTTTTCGAGATGGCCGGTGTGGCTGTGCAGGATGATGTTTTTAACCGAAAGCAGGTTGTTGGGGTTCATGGAGAAGCGACGCAAGCCCATGCCGAGCAACAGTCGGGTGAAGACGGTATCGCCGGCCATTTCGCCGCAGATGGACACGCCTTTTTCCATGCGGTTTGCCGTGCGGATAATGTGTTGCAGCGTTTTGAGGACGGCAGGGTGGCCGGGTTGGTAGAGGTGGCTGACGCTGTCGTCGCCGCGATCGACCGACAGGAGGTATTGAATCAGGTCGTTGGTGCCGACGGAGATGAAATCGACGAGCTTGAGGATGCTGCCGACGGTCATGGCGGCGGACGGGATTTCAATCATGCAGCCGATGCTGACCGGGCCGAAGGTTTCGCCACGTTCGGTCAGTTGGCGTTGGGCGGTGTCGAGGTGGATGAGGCACTGGCGCACTTCGGACACGGAGGTAATCATCGGCCACATCATGCGCACGGGGCCGTGTGCGGCGGCGCGGAGGATGGCGCGCATTTGGGTGCGGAACATGACCGGCTCGGCGAGGCACAGGCGGATGCCGGTCAGGCCGAGTGCGGGGTTGAGGCTGCCGTTGGGCGTGCTGTTTTGGCCGAACCAGCGCGGATTTTTATCGACACCCAAATCGACGGTGCGGACGGTGATGCTTTTGCCTTTCATCTTTTTCACAATCGCGCTGTACACTTCGTATTGCTCGTCTTCAGACGGCATGGTGTCGCGGTTGAGATAAAGAAATTCGCTGCGGAACAGGCCGACGCCGTCTGCGCCGAAGTTGTGCAGGGCTTTGATGTCTTCGGCGGATTCGATGTTGGCCAAAAGTTCGATGTTGATGCCGTCGGCCGTGGTAGCGGCGGTTTTTTTGATTTTGTTGAGTTCGCGCTTGTGGCTGCGGTATTCGCGGGCGAGGCGGCGGTATTCGTTGAGGACGACTTCGTCGGGATCGATGATGAGGATGCCGTTGATGCCGTCGACGATGACGATTTCGTTTTCGGTGATGAGTTTGCGGGCGTTGTGCAGGCCGATGACGGACGGGATGTCGAGGCTGCGGCCCAAGATGGCGGTGTGGCTGGTCGAGCCGCCGGCATCGGTTACGAAGGCGGTAATGTGCTGCTCTTTGAACAATACGGTATCGGCAGGTGAGAGGTCGTGCGCGATGAGGACGGTGTCGTCAAACAGGTTGCCGGCGAGGTTGATTTCGTTGCTTTGGCCGACAAGGTTGTTGTGGATGCGGCGGACGACTTGGAGCATGTCCTGTTTGCGTTCACGCAGGTAGTCGTCGTCGATGCTGTCGAACTGGGCGGCAAGCTTGTCACTTTGCTGTCTCAATGCCCATTCGGCGTTGATTTTTTGCTCGCGCAAAATATCGATGGGTTCGCGCGAGAGGGTAGCGTCGGTGAGCAGCATCAGGTGCAGGGAGATGAACGCGCCCAATTCAGTCGGGGCGTTTTCGGGAATCGCGCCGCGCAGTTGTTCCAATTCTTTGCGCGTGGCTTTGATGGCGGCGTCAAAACGGGCGGCTTCGGCGTCGATGAGGTCGTCTGAAACGTCGTATTGCGGCACTTCCGTCGTGCCGCGCGTAATCAGGTGGGCGTGGCCGATGGCAATGCCTTTGCCCGCGGCTACACCGTGTAGGACGATGCTCATTATTCGCCCTCGCCGAAGTAGTCGTTGATGAGGTCGGTCAACGCCTGCATGGCGGCAGCTTCGTCTGCGCCTTCTGTTTCCAGCTCAATCACGGTGCCTTTGGCAGCGGCCAGCATCATCAGGCCCATGATGCTTTTACCGTTGACGCGGTTGCCGTTTTTGGTGACCCAGACTTCGCTTTGGAATTGGGAGGCGGTTTGGGTAAATTTGCTGGAGGCGCGTGCGTGCAGGCCGAGTTTGTTGATGATTTCGATTTCTTGTTTGAGCATGGATGTCCCCTAAATGTTCGTAAAGTGAATGTTTTCAGACTGCCTTAGCCGTGTTCTTTGCACACCAGGTCTTCAGGTGCGGATGTAATGGCGAAAATGCCCCGGATGGCGGCTTCTTTGACGGTTTCGGTGAAGTCGGAGAGGTTTTCTGCTTGTGATGAGTATTGGATGGCTTTAATCATCATCGGGGCGTTGAGGCCGGTCAGGATGGCGGATTTGTTTTCGCGCACCAGCCGGCGTGCGGCGTTGCACGGGGTTGCGCCGAAGATGTCGGTCATGATCAGTACGCCGCGGTTGTCGGGAAATTCCTGCAATGCTGCAATGGCGTTGTTGATGATGTCGTTTTGATCTTCGTTAGGCTGTACGCCGAGGATGTGGAGATTTTCGGGGAAGCCGTTGGGAAAGAAATGGTCGGCCAAACCGCGATAGGCTTCACCTATGGTTTCATGTGTAATGATTAACAAACCTATCATGATGTGTTCCTAGCATGGGGGTTGAGGCCGTCTGAAGATTTTTCAGACGGCCTTTGTTTTATTTATTGTTTAAGGCGTAGATTTCGCCGAGGTTGCGCCAGCAGCCGGCGGCATCCATGCCGTAACCGAAGACGTAGCGGTTGGGCACGTCCAAACCGACATAATCGGCTTTGGTCGGTTTTTCTTTGTCGATCAGCTTGTTGGCAAATACGGCCGCACGGCAGCTTGCTGCGCCCATTTCCAACAGTTTTTCCTGAATAGCGGCCATGGTGTGGCCTTCGTCCAGGATGTCGTCCAAAACGACTACATGACGGCCTTTGATTTGCTCGGGGTCGGGCATGCGTTTCCAGTTGAACGCGCCGCCTGCGAGTTTGTCGCCGTAGCGGGAAACGTGGACGTAGTCAAAGTCCAAAGGAAAGCGCAACAGCGGCAACAACTGTCCTGTAAACACCACCGCGCCACCCATTACCGGCAGGAGCAGGGGGTATTTGTCGCCCAAGTCGCGGGTAATGTCGTCGGCAACTTTTTGCAAGGCCGCGCGGCATTGTTCTTGGTCAAACAGCAAGTCGGCATTGTCCAGCATGGCTTGGGTTTCAAGGCGTTTGGTTTCTAAGTCGGTCATGATAGATCGTGTTGAGTGCGGTTAAAAACAAATTATATAGCGGATTCAATCAATTTTCGATACAAGGCGTGGCAATAGTGTAGTGAAAGTGAAGGGAATTTGGGCCGACTGCGTTCAGACGGCCTTTTGCCCTTCCGCTTCGTCCACCAGCAAAAATGCCGTCAAAGCCAAAGCGGTCAATACCGCCGTCAACACCATCGCCCGTCCGTAATTGTCCGCACCGGCGCGTCCGAGATAATCGTAAATCAAAGTAGTCAGTGTCTGCCATTCGGGGCGCGACAGGAACAATGTGGCCGCAAATTCGCCGATACACGTTGCCGAAGCCAAAGTCAGGCCGCGTCGCAAGGCAGGTTTCAATAAAGGCGCGGTGACATAACAGGCCGTCTGAAAACCGTTTGCGCCCATAGTGCGCGCCGCCGCCGCGTAATCTTTGGGCAAACCGTCCCATGCGGCCAATACGTCTTTGGCCACAAACGGATACGCCAACAGCGCGTAAGTCGCCGTCAGCAGCCACAGCGAAGCCGTCCACTGCGGATAGAGCAGCAAAACGCCGAAGGCGATGCACACGGGCGACACCATAAACGGCAAAAACATCAGCGCGCGCAACCACGCCATTTGCCGTGCCGCCGCCGCATACAGCACGCCCAAAACCGTCGCCGCTGCCACCGCTGCCGCAGAGAAACGGACGGTGTTCCACACTGCCGCCCACGTTTGTGCTTCCAGCAAGACTGCCCAAGAAGAGCCTGCCGATACCGCCTTGAGCCACACAGCAACCAAAGGCAGCAGGCAGCAGACTGCCAACATGGCCAATACCGTTGCCGTCAGCCATTTTTCCCAAGCCCATATCGGCGCACGCGGAGGCAAAGGCGAGACCGACTTATCCACAGCCACGCGCCTGCTCCAATGCGCATACAAACCGCCTGCCGCCGCCGTAACTGCCAGCACCAGCCACACCAACACCGACGCACGCGCCATGTCCAACTCATACGCCACCAGCCGGTAGATTTCCACTTCCACCGTTGCAAAACGTTCGCCGCCGAGCAGCAAGGCCAGCCCGAAGCCTGAAAAACAATATAAAAACACCAAGCACGCGCCGCCGGCAACCCACGCACGCACCACCGGCCATTCAACCCAGATAAACCGCCTCCACGCGTCCGCGCCCAAAGATTGCGCCGACAGCAACCGCGCCTGCGGCACACGCACAAATCCCTGATACGCCGAGCGCACCAAAACCGGCAGGTTGAAAAACACATTGCCGTAAATCAGCAACCACGGCGTGTCCTGCCAACCTGCCGCCAGCATGCCGTGTGCGCCAAACAAGGCCAGCACGCCCATGCCCGCCACCAAAGTCGGCATCACAAAAGGCAGCATCAGCAGGCGTAAAACCGTGCGCCGTCCGGCGAAGTCCATCCGCGCCAGCACCCACGCCGCAGGCACGCCCAAAGCCGTGACCAAGACGCAGGTCAAAACCGCCTGCGCCACCGTCCAGCCCAAGCGCAGACGCATATAGTCATCAGCCACTACTTCCGCCCAAGCGCCTTCGCCGTCGTAAAACGCCAACGACAGTAAAGGCGCAGCCACCATGACCGCCAAGAAACCCAAAGGCAGAAGCAACAGCGCAAACCGCCGAATCCAAACCTGCATCGATGCGTACCCGAGAATAAAAACGCCTATTTTAGCCCGAGTTCGGCATAGAAGGTGGTATTCCTGCCCTTGTTTTCTGACGGATCGGGCAGCCTGACGGATAAAACCGCCGTTTCTTCAAATTTTCCAAACATTTACGAAATCTCTTCAAAAAGGCAACATAATTGGTTGGGCATTTTTGTTACAATGCCGCCGATTCAAAAAACCAAACAAATCAAAAACAAGGAAACATTATGACCGCTACACGCCCACAAACCTACGATGCCGTCGCGCGCGCGTTGCATTGGCTGACCGTACTCGGTTTCATCGGCATCCTCTCCACCATTACCGTTTGGACCATCTACGATGGTGAAGAATGGGTCAAATCGCTCTTCGGCGTGCATAAATCCATCGGTTTCATCACGCTGCTGGTGATTGCCGTGCGCATTGTTTGGGCTTTGCTCAATGCGTCCAAACGTCCTGCCGCCGACAGCTTTGCCGCCAAAGCAGGCCACCTTGCCCTTTACGTCCTCATGCTCGTCGTTCCCGTTATCGGCATGATCCGCCAATACGGCGGCGGCCGCGGCCCGTTGAAAGTATTTGGTGTCGAAGTGATGCAGGGTTCGCCTGAAAAAATTGAATGGATGGCCAACCTCGGCAATATGGCGCACGGCAAACTCGGCTGGCTGCTCTTCGCACTTGTCGCCGGCCACATTGTCATGGTTGTCGTCCACCGCATTCAAGGCCACGACGTTTTGTACCGCATGATCGGCCGCCGTTCTTAAGTGTAAAACGGTAAACAGCCAAGGCCGTCTGAAAACAGTTTGACCAAGCAAAAACTGTTTTCAGACGGCCTTTTTGTATTTGTGTTAATCTGCAAAAGTAGGGCAGGCATTTTGCCTGACTGTTGTCTAAATACTGTAACCCGTACCGAGAAATACCATGACTGCTCCCATCCTCGCCATTACATCCGGCGAACCGGCCGGCATCGGCCCCGACATCTGCCTCGATTTGGCTTTCGCCGACCTTCCTTGCCGCCCCGTTGTTTTGTGCGACAAAAACCTGTTGGTAAACAGGGCCGAACAGCTCGGCAAGTCCGTCATCCTGCGCGACTTTCAAGCCCAAGCGGCTGAACCGTTGCCCAAGGGCGAACTCGAAGTCCTGCATATTCCTTTAGATACCGAGTGTCGGGCGGGCGAACTCAGTCCTGCCAATGCCGCGTATGTCCTCCGACTGCTGGATACGGCGTATCAAGGCATTTCAGACGGCCTGTTTGCCGGTATGGTGACCGCGCCGCTGCATAAAGGCATCATCAACGATGCCCACGCAGGCAACGGATTTTTCAGCGGCCATACCGAATACCTCGCCGAAAAAAGCCATACCGAACAAGTCGTCATGATGCTGACCGGTGGCGGCCTGCGAGTTGCATTGGTGACCACTCATCTGCCGCTGAAAGACATTTCCGCCGCCATCACGAAGCCTTTAATCGAGTCGGTTGTCCGCATTCTTGAACACGACCTGCGCCATAAGTTCGGCATAGCCAAACCGGTCATCCTCGTTACCGGCCTCAATCCCCACGCGGGCGAAGGCGGCCATTTGGGACACGAAGAAATCGACACCATTATTCCGGCGCTTCATGCCTTGCAGGCCGAAGGCATAGACGCGCGCGGCCCGTATCCTGCCGATACGGTGTTCCAACCTTTCCTGCTCAAAGACGCCGACGCCGTCCTCGCCATGTATCACGACCAAGGGTTGCCGGTGCTCAAATACGCCGGTTTCGGCGAAGGCGTGAACATCACCCTCGGCCTGCCCTTTATCCGCACCTCCGTCGATCATGGCACGGCCTTGAACTTGGCAGGCACGGGCAAAGCCGATTCCGGCAGTTTGATTACCGCCGTCCGCGCCGCGCTTGATATGGCGCGCAATATGCAGAAGCAGGCCGTCTGAAACGTGGAGGTTTAATCGTTTGCAGGCGTAATGTGTTCCCGTAAAAGCATCATTAGGGGATATTTGTCTGTCGGTTTGATGAAGCCGATAAATGTTTGGGTAATAATCTGCACTTTATTTGAAAAACCATATAAAAAGGCCGTCTGAAACTCCGATATTTTGGGTTTCAGACGGCCTTTTGGTTTGTTGGTTTACCAAATTTCAGACAAAGTTTCTTTGACTTTGGCCTTCACTTCCGCACCGAAGCGGCGGCTGAGCATTTTGCTGAAATCGTCTTGCGGCGTGTAGTTGACCAGCTCAGGGGCTTTGACAACATCGCGGGCAACGCTGTAAATGCTGCCGAAGTCGTCAATCAGACCGACCTGTTTGGCTTCTTTGCCGGTGTAGATGCGGCCGCTGAAAACATCGGGATACTGTTTGTCTTTCAACCTTGCGCCGCGGCCGAGTTTGACGGCTTTGATGAATTCTTGGTGGATATCGCCCAACATGGTTTCCCAAATTTGGGTTTGCGCCGGTGTTTCAGGCGTAAAAGGGTCGCCCATGCCTTTGTTGCTGCCGGCGGTTTTCAGACGGCGTTTGACACCGGCTTTGTCCATCAGGCCGGTAAAGTCGAAACCGCCGCCGATCACGCCGATGCTGCCGACAATGCTGGAAGGGTCGGCGTAAATTTTGTCGGCTGCGGCGGCAATATAGTAGCAGCCGGAAGCGCACATGTCTTCGGCAACGAGGTAAACAGGGATGTCTTTGTGTTCGGCTTTGAGGCGGCGGACTTCGTTAAAGGCCGTGTTGGACACGACAGGCGAACCGCCGGGGCTGTTGGCGCGGATGATGATGGCTTTGGCGTTGCCGTTGTTATAGGCGGCTTCCATGCTGTCGCGCAGGATTTGGACTTGGTCGTCGATGTCGTTGCCGATTTCGCCAGTCAGGTCGATAACGGCGGTGTGTTCGCTGCGGGCGTGGATGCTCGTGGTTTTTCCTTCTTCTTCTGTGAGGCCGAAGATCAGGCTGAGAAAGATGAGGACGGCGACGCCGCGCCAGATGTTGCGCCAAATGCGGGCGCGGCGCTGTTCTTGGTAGGCGGCGAGGAGGACTTCGCGCAGGGTGTTGCGCTCCCAGTTGTCGACGGGTGTGGAGGCTGAAGATGGTGTGTTTTGGGCATCGCCTTCACGGTGGATTCGGTATTGCATGATGTGATGTGCTTTCTTGTAGGCCGTCTGAATGTTCAGACGGCCTTATCGGTTTTAGTTGATGGAATAGCCGCGCAGGTATTGCGTACGTTCGCGGGTCATGCGGGTTTCACACTGTAAGCGCAGGTATTCTGCTTGCGCAGCGTTGTCTGCGGACGCGGCGGCTTGTTGGCAGTTGAGTTTTTTGCTTTGAATCCAGGCGCGTTGTTCGCCTAGGATTTGTTGTTTGACATCGTTGTCCATGCCGCCCCAAAGGTCGTTGATCTCGCCGTCTGCCTGACGGTTTTGCGCGCGCGCGTTGTCAAGTTCGCTTTGGCTGAGGCCGGGTGGCTCGTTGCGCTGAGTTTCGCGGTCAGGGCGCAGGACTTCGTAGTCTGAATTGTCGTCATCATCGGTCAAGCCGACGGCTTGGCTGGCGGCGTTGTTTTCCAGGATGTCTTGTGGATCAACAGTCGGCGGCTCTTCCGTATTTTGGTTTTGCAGCAGCTTGATGGCCTGCTCTTTGGATACTGGTTTGCCGTCTATCATGACGATGCTTTTCACGCCGTAGGGCAGCAGGGTGGCGGAAAGGGTTTGGGCTGTGGTACTCAGGGTGTTGTCTTCGAGAATCAGTTTGCCGTCTTTGTCGGGGGTGTAGAGCAGGGTGGTGCTGAACGTGTTGTTTTCAAAAGTCAGATTGCTGCCCATCAGTTTTTGTTCGAGCATGTCGGATAACGGGGTGTTGCCGTAAATCAGCGGGCTGTTGTCTATGGCTGTTTTGAGGATGGTGTCTGGAATGCGGATTTTGAGGTTGGCGCGGCAGATGGCTTTGCCGTTGTCTTCGGTTTCTTTTGGGTCTTCAAGCAGGGTTTCTAATTCGAGGCCGGCGGCGATGATTTTGTCAGCATCGACGAATTGGCGGTTGTCATTGCGGGCAAAGGAGCGCGCTTGTTGTTTGAGGGTGTCTTCGATGGTGGTACGGATGTTTTGCAGTGTGGCCGGTTGGGCGCAATCAAGCGCGGCTTTTGGCTCTTCTTTGCTGCATGCGGCAAGAAGAATCGTGCTTAAAATCAATACGGAAGCGGTTTTTTTGTACATAGGTACTCCTGAAGATGACGGCCATTCAGACGGCCTGACGTGCCTATCATAACAAAAGCACTTGCAGCAAGTAAATGCGGCAAGTGCTTTTCTATGTCAGAAGTATCAGCCTTTGATGACGCTGACAAAGCCGGAGAGGATGGCGGCGTTGAGCAAGTCAACGAAGAACGCACCGACCATAGGTACAATCAGGAAGGCTTTGTGAGACGGGCCGAAAGTTTGGGTAATGGACTGCATGTTGGCAACGGCGGTCGGGGTGGCACCCAAACCGAAGCCGCAGTGGCCTGCCGCCAATACGGCAGCGTCGTAGTCGCGACCCATGAAGACGTAGGTAACGAAGGTTGCGTACAGAATCATCACGACGGTTTGTACGGCCAAGATGATGGTCACAGGGCCTGCCAGACCGGTCAACTCCCACAGTTTCAGATTCAGAAGAGCCATGGCAAGGAAGAGCGACAGGGAGGCGTTACCGAATACGTCGATGGCGCGGTCGAACATATTGACTTTGAAGGTTGCAGTCAGGACGTTGCGGATGACCACGCCTGCAAACAGACACCATACGAATTTAGGCAGGTCGAAGAAGGCTTTGTCGTAGCCGTCGACGATTTCGGCAAAAGCCAAACATGCGGCAAACATCGCGAGCGTTTCGACAGCGGAGTCAGCCGTAATCAGGCGTGTACGTTGTGCTTTTTCGAAGATGTCGTCGGCAACATCGTTGTCGTCGGATTTGGCAGTTTTGACGACAGGTTTACGACCCATTTTGTTGATCAGACGGCGTGCAACAGGACCGCCGATCAAACCGCCGAATACCAGGCCGAATGTTGCAGAAGCCATACCCAAACCGGTTGCGCCGGTCAGACCGAATTTGCTTTCAAAGTCAGGACCCCATGCGCCGGCTGTACCGTGACCACCGGTCAGGGTAATCGAACCGGTAATCAGGCCAATCAGTGGATCCAAGCCCAATGCGCTCGCCAAGCCGACACCGACGAAGTTTTGGACGATGATGAATGCACCCACCACGGCGGTAAAGATAACCAAAGGCAAACCGCCCGCTTTCAAACGGGAGAAGTCGGCGCTCAAACCGATGGATGTAAAGAAGATAAGCATGAACGCATCTTGCAGCGGTTTTTCAAATTTGAAGCTGACGCCGTAGGCTTCATGCAGGGCGAACAGGACGATAGCGGCAACCAAACCGCCGGCGACCGGCTCGGGAATATTGAAGTCTCTTAAGAATTTGATTTTTTGAACCAGAAATTTACCAACCAGCAACACGAGCGTGGCGGCAATCAGTGTGTAATAACTGTTGAATTCCCATTCCATGTTGTTTCACCTCCTAGAAATGTTTTTCCGAGCATCCGTTTTTGTTCCGGATGCAGTGTGTTTCAACGCTTGGCGTTATCCGCCGAGTGTCATGGTATTGATGCGCGGACAAGGCAAGGTGTTTTCAGAAAGAAATGAAAACAATGATGTGTCCGTGAAAAATAACTGGCAAATATTAGGGGAATAGTTAAAGATTGTCAAAAAATGCGAGTGTAAATCTTTTCAGACGGTCTTTTGCCCGATGGCATGGTGCGCTTCGCGGAGCCATTGTTCTAATAGGGATGTTAATGATTCGGCCGAAGTGTGGTCGTTGCTGATGGCGGCCTGCAGCCAGTAGCAGGCGGTCGGAACATGACAGCCGACACCTTGCCCGTGATAGTAAAAACAGGCGAGGTGGTATTGGGCGGAAGGGTGGTTTTGTTCGGCAGCAATGGCGTACCAGTGTGCAGCCGCCCGAGGATCTTGCGCCGTACCGAGGCCGTAATGGTAGATGCGGCCTAAGGCTGCCGCCGCGTTTTTATGGTGGAACTCGGCAGCTTCCATGTAATTTTTGCGCGCGGCATTATAGTCGGCGGGACGGCCGATGGCATTGGCTTGTGCTTCCGCCAAACGGTATGTGGTTTCGGTTTGTTGTTGTTGCAGGGCGGTAGTTTTGATTTGTTCGTATTGTTGCGGATGGTACAGCGCGGCGTCGCTGATGAGTTTTTGTGCTGCGGCGGCAGAACCCAGTGCGGCTGCACAGTGGTAGTAATCATGCGCGATATGGTTGTCGGCTTTGATACCGAGGCCGTAGCGGTAGAGGTCGCCCATGATTTTCAGCGCTTCGGGATGGTTTTTCTCGGCAGCGGCTTTGGCATATCGTGCCGCTTGGAACGGATCGCGTTCGGAGAGTTCGCCGGTCAGGGCGTATTGGGCCAGCTTGGCCTGTGCTTCCGCTTGCTCCTTATCGGCGGCACGACGATACCATTTTAAGGCTTCGGGTTTGCGTTGGGCGGCAAGAAGGTCGGCCAGTAGGGTTTGTGCGGCGATGTGGCCGGCTTGCGCGGCTTGTTCGAGATAATGTTCAGCTTGTGCGTGATTGGGGCTGACACCTGTGCCGTAGAAATAAATTTTACCGAGTTGCCAGTAGGCGACAGTTACGCCGAGCGCGGCCGCTTTTTCGTATTGTTCAATGGCTGTTTCAATGTCGCCTTGTCGTTGATGATGGCGTGCCAGATGGTAATATGCAGGCGCGGCATATCGGGCAGCGGCAAGCTCTGCCCAGTAGAGGGATTGTGGATCGTTGCGCTGCGCGTGGTAGCGCATGAGGATTAATTGGGCTTCGAGGTGACCTTGCTCACCCAGCCAGGCGTAGTCGTTGAGAAGCTGTCCGGTTGGAGTGCCGTTGTGTTCGCGTTGTTGCAGTAGGATAAAGAGTGCCTTGGGATGGCGTTGGGCCGCGGCGGCTTCCAGCCATGGAAGTGCCTGCTCCGGATGACCGTTTTGCAGCAGATGGTCGCCCAATACAAAAGCAGCTTCCGTATATCCCTGCTCTGCGGCCTGTTGCAGCAGGGGCAGGGCTTGGGCGGTATTGGATTGTTCCAAAAGGGCGGCGGCTTGCCGGTAGAGGATATCAGGAGCGGCGGTCATGGTTTGCGGGCGGATATAAAGTGGAAGACGGATGCTGCGGCATATGGGCGGCGATACCGGTTGAGGGCTTTGTAAAAATATTGCTCGGCATAGTTTTGTAGAGTGTATTGCCTTGCTGGCTTATCTTTAGGATGCTTGGCTTGTTATATTGTTTTGCCTGGGGGTACATCCATATTTTGTGCGTTACAAAGGGCTCAGGTTGAGTCGGTATGCGCTCATGACAGCTCGGTCATTATACTGTTTTTGTAATTTATTGTTAATGATAAATGCAGGGTTTTGTGTTTTATTTACATGGCAGTAGCTAAGATATTGATTGCTTCAGGCCGTCTGAAATGTTTTCAGACGGCCTGAACTTTCCTTCGCTAAGTCAGATTGCTGGTGTGGAAGAGTCGGAAGAGTTTTTGTTGAGGAAAAAGACCTGACTGTAGAAGTTGCCGTTAATTTGGGTTACGTTGAGGTGGTACATACGGTAGGCATGAAACAGCTCTTTGTCAGGCGGTGTCGGATGATTCCAAAATTCTGCCAAGGTATTTTGGTCAGTAATGCCGGGAATATCATAATAGGCACGACCAAGAACCTTAACTGGCATATTGAGACCTTTGCAAAATTCCCCCAAATCCCCTAAATTCCTACCAAGACATTTAGGGGATTTTCCATGACCACCTTCTTTCAATAAACCGCACAAGCCATGATTGCCAAACATCGACCGCTTCCCACTATTGAAGTTGGAT
>NZ_KV810284.1:15507-102890 GCF_001812735.1 Neisseria sp. HMSC069H12 | reverse complement strand
TCTCCCTAACCCTCTCCCACGGGGAGAGGGGAACAGGTTGCTGAAAATCAGAGGGCCGTAGGATTGGGAATCAGATGGCAGGTAAACCTAAAAATGTTCAGGCTCGACAGCCCAATTCCCTCTCTCCGTGGGAGAGGGCTAGGGAGAGGGTAAGCGAGCCGCAGGCTTGCCTCTTTAGCGAAAGATACGAATCTGTTATCCGAACGCGATTCGGTTTTTGAAAAAGCCGTGGTGCCAAGGGGGCAGGGGATTCATTATGAGGTGCTTTATGTTTTCTACTGTGATTACTGCTGCTGTTTTATATATTGCTACAGCAGTAGATTTGTTGGTAATACTATTAGTATTTTTTGCTAGAGCAAATACTAGAAAAGAATATCGAGATATTTATATCGGACAATATTTAGGTTCTGTAATTTTAATATTAGTTAGTTTATTTCTAGATTTTGTTTTGAATTATGTTCCGGAAAAATGGGTGTTGGGTTTATTAGGTTTAATACCGATTTACTTAGGTATTAAAGTTGCTATTTACGACGATTGTGAGGGCGAAAAAAGAGCTAAAAAAGAATTGGATGAAAAAGGGTTGTCAAAATTAGTCGGTATTGTTGCTTTGGTTACAGTTGCTAGTTGTGGTGCAGATAATATTGGACTTTTTGTTCCTTACTTTGTGACTTTAGATCTTGTCGACTTATTAGTTACTCTTCTTGTATTTTTAATATTGATTTTTGTTTTAGTATATACAGCACAAAGATTGGCTAATATTTCAGGTATTGGTGAAATTGTAGAGAAGTTTAGTCGTTGGATAATGGCTGTTATTTATATTGGTTTAGGATTATTTATTATTATTGAAAATAATACAATTCAAACAATAATATCAATAATATGAATGATACGGGCATTTGAGTATCTGACAAACCTTGCGGTTCGTTGCCCTCTCCCTAACCCTCTCCCACGGGGAGAGGGGATCAGGTTGCTGAAAATCAGAGGGCGCAGGATTGGGAATCAGATGGCAGGTAAACCTGAAAATGTTCGGGTTTGGTAGCCTAATCCCCTCTCCCCGTGGGAGAGGGCTAGGGAGAGGGCAAGCAAGCCGCAGGCTTGCCTCTTTGGCAAAAGATACGGCCCTGTCCGCCCAATAAATCCATATCCGAAAGCATCTTCATGCAGAATTAAGCCAAGCCATGAATAAATTTTTCACCCACCCCATGCGGCCGTTTTTCGTCGGCGCGGCGGTGCTTGCCATACTCGGCGCGTTGGTGTTTTTCATCAGCCCCGCCGCTATCGTCCTGCACCGCCAAATCTTCTTAGAACTCATGCTGCCTGCGGCATACGGCGGTTTTCTGACTGCCGCCATGCTCGAATGGACGGGTTATAAAGGTCGTCTGAAACCCGTCGCCACCGTCTTGGCGGCGCTGTTGCTTGCCGCATCCGCCCTGCTGCCGTTTGCGCCGCAAACCGCTTCGTTTTTCGTCGCCGCCTATTGGCTGGTGTTGCTGCTGTTCTGCGCTTGGCTGATTTGGCTCGACCGCAACACCGACAACTTCGCCCTGCTGATGCTGCTTGCCGCGTTCACCGTTTTTCAGACGACCTATGCCGTCAGCGGCGATTTGAACCTGCTGCGCGCGCAAGTGCATCTGAACATGGCGGCGGTCATGTTCGTATCCGTCCGCGTCAGCGTCCTTCTGGGCGCGGAAGCCCTTAAAGAATGCCGTCTGAAAGACCCCGTATTCATCCCCAACGTCGTCTATAAAAACATCGCCATCACCTTCCTGCTCCTGCACGCCGCCGCCGAACTTTGGCTGCCCGCGCAAACCGCCGGTTTTACCGCGCTTGCCGTCGGCTTCATCCTGCTCGCCAAGCTGCGCGAACTGCACCATCACGAACTCCTGCGCAAACACTACGTCCGCACCTATTACCTGCTCCAGCTTTTTGCCGCCGCAGGTTATCTGTGGACAGGCGCGGCGAAACTGCAAAACCTGCCCGCCTCCGCCCCCCTGCACCTGATTACCCTCGGCGGCATGATGGGCGGCGTGATGATGGTGTGGCTGACCGCCGGTCTATGGCACAGCGGCTTTACCAAACTCGACTACCCGAAACTCTGCCGCATTGCCGTCCCCCTACTCTTTATGGCTGCTGTCTCGCGTGCTTTCTTGATGAACGTGAACCCGATATTTTTCATCACCGTTCCTGCGATTCTGACTATCGCCGTGTTCGTACTGTATCTTTTCACGTTTGTACCGATATTTCGGGAAAATGCGTTTACGGATGATCCGGAATAAAACAAAAGGCCGTCTGAACATTTCAGACGGCCTTAGCTTTAAATAAATGCTTTATTTATTGGCATTCAAATAAAGATTAATCAGACGTGTAGTGGAGCTGTCGTGTTTTTGCACTTCGGTCTCGCCGGTCAATTCGGCAAGAATGGTTTTGGCGAGCTGTTTGCCGAGTTCGACGCCCCATTGGTCGAAGCTGTTGATGCCCCAGATAATGCCTTGGACGAAGGTTTTGTGTTCGTACATGGCGATCAGGCTGCCCATGTTGCGGGGGTTGATTTTGTCCATGAGGATGAGGTTGGTCGGGCGGTTGCCTGAGAAGGTTTTGTGCGGAACCAGCTCTTCGATGCGCTCTGCTTCCATGCCTTGGTCTTTGAGTTCGGCGCGGACTTCGTCGGGGGTTTTGCCGCGCATGAAGGCTTCGGCTTGGGCGAAGACGTTGGCGAGCAGGATTTCGTGGTGACCGCGCAGGTTGCTGCGTTTCTCAAGCGAGGCGATGAGGTCGATCGGGGTAATGTGCGTACCTTGGTGCAGCAGTTGGAAGAAGGCGTGCTGGCCGTTGATACCGGTTTCGCCCCAAATAATCGGCGAAGTTTCGTAACCAACAGCTTTGCCGTCAAGGGTCACTTGTTTGCCGTTGCTCTCCATATCGAGCTGCTGGATGAATTTGGGCAGACGGTGGAGATGTTGGTCGTAAGGTGCGATAACGTGGCTGCCGCCGCCGTAGTAGTTGATGTACCAAATGCCGATAAGGGCAAGGATAACCGGCAGGTTGCGCTCCAGCGGCGTGTTGATGAAGTGTTGGTCCATCAGGTGCGCGCCGTTGAGCATTTCGATGAAGTTTTCTTCGCCGAGGTACAGCATAATCGGCAGACCGATGGCAGACCACAGGCTGTAACGGCCGCCGACCCAATCCCAAAATTCAAACATATTGACGGTATCGATACCGAATTCGGCAACGGCTTTTTGGTTGGTCGATACGGCAACGAAGTGTTTGGCGACGGCGCTTTCATCGCCTGCATGATCCAAGAACCATTTACGCGCGGTCAAGGCGTTGGTCAGGGTTTCTTGGGTGGTAAAGGTTTTGGAAGCAATGATGAACAGCGTGGTTTCAGGGTGTACTTTAGACAATACATCGCGCAGTTGGGAGCCGTCCACATTGGAGACGAAGTGCATCTTCAGGCGCGGATGACCGAAAGGCTTGAGCGCGGTACACATCATCAGAGGGCCGAGGTCGGAGCCGCCGATACCGATGTTGACGACGTCGGTAATGACTTGATTGGTATAGCCCAACCAGCTGCCGCTGCGGACTTCATGCGCGAACTCGCCCATGCGTTGCAAGACATGGTTGACCTTTGGCATGACATCCTCGCCATCCACGACGATGGGGGCATTGGTGCGGTTGCGCAGGGCAACGTGGAGTACGGCGCGGTTTTCTGTTGTATTGATTTTTTCGCCGCGGAACATTTGCTGCATCCGTTCCGGTACGCCTGCTTCACGCGCCAACTCAAACAAAAGCGACATGGTTTCGTCGTTGATACGGTTTTTAGAATAATCCAAAGTCAGGCCGCCAACCTGCAGCCAGTAGCGCTCGGCACGTTCGGGATCTTGTTCGAACATTTCGCGCATGTGTTGTTCTTTGGTTTCGTCAAAATGTATCCATAATTTTGACCAAGCTGGTAAATCGTGAAGGTGTTTCATCGGATGCTCTCCTGGATAGTGGACAGTTTTGTTGAGAAAACGGCCGTGAGGTCGTCTGAAACGGGAACGGGAACGGGGTGGTTTCCGTTTTTTGAGGTTTCAGACGGCCTTGATGTGGGTTAAGGCCGTCTGAATATATCAGTGAAGAATCAATCTTTATCGTATTCGATGTGTTTGTTATGTATGCTTTTTTTACTTTTTTGCAGTTGCGTGCTGGCAGTATCACCCAAGCGTAAAGCCAAGCCGATGGCAAGAATGTCGATAACGGCCAACTGCAAAAGACGGGACACCATAGGCGTATAAAGCTCTGCATTTTCCTGAGTGGTAATGCTCAATACGCAGTCGGCCATTTGTGCCAACGGCGAATCATTGCGGGTCAGCGCGATAACGGCTGCACCGTTTTCTTTGGCAATACTGGCCGCATCCAACAATTCGATAGATGAGCCGGTATTGGAAATCGCTACCAACACATCTTGCTCGGTCAATACGGAAGCCGCCATCAACTGGGTATGCGTATCGACATAGGCGACGGTGGACATACCGAAACGGAAGAATTTGTGCTGCGCATCTTGAGCAACGATGCCGGAGTTGCCGACACCATAAAACTCAACGCGTCGCGCGTGCATCAAAATAGCAATCGCGTTTTCCAGCTCGGATTCTTTCAAGAAGCGGCGCTCCCCCAAGAGAGAGGCTGCGGCATTGCCCAATACTTTTTCGACCACGCTGCTCATGTTGTCATCGGCGTTCAATTCTTCATGAACGTAAGGCATGCCTTCATGACCGATGCTGGCAGACAACGCGAGTTTGAACTCAGGCAAACCTTTGTAACCCAGACTGCGGCAGAAACGGATTACAGTCGGCTGACTGACAGATGCACGCTCGGCGATTTCCGCCACAGCGGCATGAACGAACCATTTCGGCTCGGCCAGCGCAGATTCGGCAACTTTGCGTTCTGCGCCGGAGAGATTGGACAATGATTCGCTGATTTTGCTTAACATATACTCTACCCTTTGATTCTTTGACGTTCAGGACAAGGTATATTTTCGTACCCTGCCCTGCACCGCCGTTTGTGTGTTTAAACGTTATTTAAATGATTGTCTAATGCCACCGTCGCGCCGACGATGCCCGGAAATTCGCTCAATACGACATACACGGGAATGGCGGCAAGATAAGCTTCAAAGCGGCCTTTGTTTTCAAAGCGGCTGCGGAATGGAGACGTTTTAAAGTAATCCAACACGCGCGGGATAATCCCGCCGCACAAATACACGCCGCCGCGCGCACCCAAGGTCAAAGCCAAATTGGAAGCGACCGTACCCAACATGGCGCAGAAAATATCCAAAGTCTGACGGCAAATCGGCGATGTTCCGCTCAATGTCTTATCGGTAATTTCAGAGGGCTTCAGACGGCATTGTTTGATGTTGTCGCGTTTGGCCAATGCTTCATAAATTAGGCTTAAGCCTGAGCCGCTCAAGAAACGCTCGGCAGAAACATGACCGTATTTGTTTTTAGCGTATTGCCAAATCAACACTTCCATATCGTCAAACGGCGGGAAGCTGGTATGGCCGCCCTCGCCTGCCAACGCTACCCAGCCGGCAGCGCTGTGCACCAAGCCGCTGACACCCAAGCCGGTACCTGGACCGATAACGGCTTTAGGCGCAAATTCAATTGGTTTTTGACCGCCGATTTGTATCAAGTCTTTCTTATCGGTTTGTGTTACTGCCAAAGCTTGGGCGGTAAAGTCGTTCAACAGAATCAACGTTTCAAAACCCAAAGCCTGACGGGTGGTTTCGATGGAGAATGCCCAGTGGTGGTTGGTCATCTGCACCCAGTCGCCCAAAATCGGATTGGCAATCGCAAAGGCAGCGTGCAAAACTTTCGGTCTGCCTGCGCGTTCCAAATAAGTTTTGACGGCATCGACGATGGTGACGTAATCTTTACAAGGCAAGACTTCAGCCTTTTCAATGACCTGTGGTGCAGTTTCAAGTGCAAAACGGGCATTCGTACCGCCGATATCGGCGATCAAACGAGGATAAGCCTCAATGTGCATAGTAGACATGGCAGTTAATTCCTTGGTGATTGAGAATCAGACTGGTCGGATATTCGGTGTCAGCCCTTGCAGCAGCCTTATCGAATACCGCTTTTTTCTCTGCGCCTTGAATGGCCAAAAATACATTCGGCGTTTTGGCAATCGCACCCAAAGTCATGCTCACACGCTCATGCGGTGCGGTAACCGGCGTAGTATGAATCAATGTCGGGTCATCAGCTTCATTGATTGCGGCCTGTAATTGAGGCGCTTGCGGAAACAACGACGCCGTATGCCCGTCTGAACCCATGCCCAACACCAGCACGTCAGGTTGCTTATAATGTTTCAATGCGTAAGCAACGACAACTTCAGGTTGTAATTCAGTTTCAGACTTTCCGTCTTCAACAACAGGAATCCATGTGGCAACGGCCGCATTATTTTTGAGCAGATATTCGCGTACCAAGCCTGTATTGCTGTCGGCATGCGTGGTCGGAACAATACGCTCGTCCACCAAAGTAATGCCGACATTTTGCCAATCTAAATCTTTTTGCGACAAAGCCTCGAAAAACGCAATCGGCGAACGACCGCCGGAAACAGCCAAAACCGCATGGCCTTTCTCATTCAACGCGGCTTGCAATGCGGCGGCAACGGCATCGGCGAGAGCTTGCGCGGCAGTTGCAGCGTTTTCTTGTTCGTGCCAAACAAACATGTTTCGTCCTTTCATGGTTTCAGACGGCCTTTTGTTGGAAAACAAGGCCGTCTGAAAGAAATATTATTGCTCTTCGTGCCACTTGTTGCCGTCACGGGCCAACAACGCGCGCGCAGCTTCAGGACCCCAAGAATGGGCTTCGTAAGCATGTGGAGGCGTTGTATTGTTCGCCCAGTTTTCCAAAATCGGCATCACATATTCCCAAGCGGCTTCGAGTTCGTCACGACGGTTGAACAAAGCGAGTTTGCCATTAATCACATCCAGCAGCAGACGCTCGTAAGCCTCGGCGCGGCGGCCCTCTACGACTGTGCCCAAGTCCACGCCAATCGGCGTAACTTCGACTTTGTTACCTGCACCCGGAGTTTTCACTTGAGTGTAAAGGCGGATGGATTCGGTCGGTTGTAGTTCAATAACCAAACGATTCGGCGCAGGTTGGCTGTTGTCAAAAATATGGTTTTGCAGCGGACGGAAGTTCAACACGATTTCCGCCACTTTGCCTGCCATGCGTTTGCCGGTACGCAGGTAGAAAGGTACGCCTTTCCAACGCTCGTTTTCGATTTCGGCTTTGATGGCGACATAGGTTTCAGTGAAGCTGTCTTGCGGAACGTTGACTTCTTCCAGATAGCCGTTCATGCCGTTTGCTGCAACATATTGGCCGCGAATAACATTTTCGTTAACGGATTCGATGGTCAGCGGTTTCAGCGATTTGATGACTTTTACTTTCTCGTCGCGTACGGCATCGGCATCCAAGCTCGCCGGCGCTTCCATCGCAGTCATACAAAGCATTTGCATCAAGTGGTTTTGCACCATATCGCGCAACGCACCGGTAATGTCGTAAAACTCGCCGCGCTCTTCCACGCCCAATTGCTCGGCGATGGTCAGCTGTACGCTTTCAATATATTTGTTGTTCCACAAAGGCTCGAACATCACATTGGCAAAACGCAAGGCCAACAGGTTTTGCAGACTTTCTTTACCCAGATAATGGTCGATACGGTAGATTTGCTCTTCTTTGAAATAACGGGCCACATCTGTATTGATTTGCTGGGAGGAGGCCAAGTCCGTACCCAACGGTTTTTCCAAAACCACGCGCACGTTATCGGCATTCAAACCGATTTCGGCAAGGTTTTCACAGGCTTGCGCAAAGAATTTCGGCGCAGTTGAGAGATAGATCGCGACATTTTCAGTATTCTTGCGTGCTTTTACCAAGTCGCCCAAGGCAATGAAATCGCCTTTCTCTGTGACATCGACTTTTAAATACTCGATACGTTGGATAAACGACGCCCACGCTTCATCTGAGAAGTTTTGTTTGACATGGATTTTAGAATTCGTTTCCACTTTAGACAAAAAGCCGGCGGTATCCAATTCGCTGCGGCTTACACCCAAAATACGACCTTCGGGATGAAGCAAACCGGCTACATGCGCCTGATACAGGCAAGGCAAAAGTTTACGCATTGCCAAATCGCCGGTCGCGCCAAACAACACCAAATCAAAATTTGTCTGTGTACTCATCGTTTCATCTCTCGTTGAGGAAGCTTGCTTCAAAACTTTTGGACTGTCGTCATCCATAAAAATCAATTAAAATCAAAAGCCTTTAAGCAATAAGCAGTAAAAAACCAATCGCCCGCACCAAAATTTCAAACAAGCGGGCTAGTGAGTAGTAATACTACACATGACTACAGATTTTGTCCATTCTCATTTTTACAAATTGTTTGATTTAACATAAAAGTTTGATGACTTTTGCAGCCTGCCATTTTACAAATTGACTATACCTCGATTTAAATCAAATTTCTTCCACTTAGCGAATTATTCTGTAACAAAATTACAGAATTTGTACTATAATACGCAGACACTTCGAAGAGAAATCTTCAACATTTCAGACGGCACTCATTATTTATTCCCACAGCTCCAGGCCGTCTGAAAAACACCCAATACAAAAATCAGAAACGCGCAAACAAAATCCCTATCATATCGTTTTGCCAGGAGACAGCACATGAACCCCACTCCTATTCACCCTAAACTCGCCGAGATTACCGAGCGCATCATCGAGCGCAGCCGCCCGATGCGTGAAAAATATCTGGCGAAAATCCGTAGTGCCAAACAGATGGGACGCTTAGAGCGCAACCAGCTCGGCTGCAGCAATTTGGCGCACGGCTACGCCTCCATGCCCAAAAGCATCAAAATCGAAATGCTTCAGGACACCGTTCCCAACTTAGGCATCATTACTGCCTACAACGACATGGTTTCCGCACACCAGCCGTTTAAAGACTTCCCTGATCAAATCAAAAACGAAGCACAGAAAAACGGCGCGACCGCCCAAGTCGCCGGCGGTACGCCTGCCATGTGCGACGGTATTACCCAAGGCTATGCCGGTATGGAATTGTCACTGTTCTCCCGTGACGTGATTGCCATGAGTACCGCTGTCGGTCTGTCTCATCAAATGTTTGACGGCAGCCTGTTTATGGGTGTGTGCGACAAAATCGTTCCCGGCTTGATGATCGGCGCTTTGTCTTTCGGCCATATTCCCGGCATCTTCGTTCCGGCAGGCCCGATGTCCAGCGGTATCGGCAATAAAGAAAAAGCCCGTACCCGCCAGCTTTTCGCCGAAGGCAAAGTCGGCCGCGATGCCTTGCTTGAAAGTGAAATGGGTTCTTACCACAGTCCCGGTACTTGTACCTTCTACGGCACGGCAAACTCCAACCAAATGATGATGGAAATGATGGGCGTACACCTGCCCGCCGCCGCTTTCGTCCACCCCTATACCGACCTGCGCGAAGCCCTGACCCGCTACGCCGCCGGACACCTCGCACGCGGCATCAAAAATGGCACCATCAAACCATTGGGCGAAATGTTGACCGAAAAATCCTTCATCAACGCCCTGATCGGCCTGATGGCGACCGGCGGTTCGACCAACCACACCATGCACCTCGTTGCTATGGCGCGTGCCGCAGGCGTAATTTTGAACTGGGACGACTTCGACGAAATTTCCTCCATCATCCCATTGCTGATCCGTGTGTATCCCAACGGCAAAGCCGACGTGAACCACTTTACCGCAGCCGGCGGCCTGCCTTTCGTCATCCGCGAATTGCTGGACGTAGGTCTGTTGCACGACGATGTCGATACCGTCGTCGGACACGGTATGCGCCACTACACCAAAGAGCCTTTCCTCATTGATGGCAAACTCGAATGGCGCGAAGCCCCCGAAACCAGCGGCAATGAAGACATCCTGCGCAAAGCCGACAACCCGTTCTCCCCAGACGGCGGTCTGCGCCTGATGAAAGGCAATATCGGACGCGGCGTGATTAAAGTGTCTGCCGTGCGCGAGGGCTGCCGCATCATCGAAGCGCCCGCCATCGTGTTCAACGACCAACGCGAAGTGTTGGCAGCGTTTGAGCGCGGCGAGTTGGAACGCGATTTCGTCTGCGTTGTCCGCTACCAAGGTCCGCGCGCCAACGGTATGCCCGAGTTGCACAAACTGACCCCGCCTTTGGGCATCTTGCAAGACCGCGGCTTCAAAGTGGCGTTGCTGACCGACGGCCGTATGTCCGGCGCATCCGGCAAAGTTCCAGCCTCCATCCACATGACGCCTGAAGCCTTGATGGGCGGCAACATTGCCAAAATTCGTACCGGCGACCTGATCCGCTTCGACTCCGTTACCGGCGAACTCAACGTCCTGATCAACGAAGCCGAATGGAACGCCCGCGAAGTCGAACGCATCGACTTAAGCGCGAACCAACAAGGCTGCGGCCGCGAACTCTTCGCCAACTTCCGCAGCATGACCAGCAGCGCAGAAACCGGCGCCATGAGTTTCGGCGGCGAATTTGCCTGATGCACGTTTCAGACGACCTTTGTGAACGAAAGGTCGTCTGAAAAATTATTAAAGCGGTTTAAGATAGACGTATGTTGGATTCTCAAATCCGACGTTATCAGGGCATTTGTCGGATACGGGTATCCGACCTACAGCCCCCAAAGGTCGTCTGAAACTTAAAACCTCGTCCCGTTTGAACGCAGCAGATGTAGCGTGGGCTTAGCTCACGAACAAAACCAAAGACGTAGGTCGGATTCTCGAATCCGACGTTATCAGGGGTATTTGTCGGATACAAGTATCCGACCTACAGCCCAAAGGTCGTCTGAAAACTTAACCCCCCCCCGTCCCATTTGACCTCAACAAAAACGACAACCCCATCCCACTTGGAGAATCGAAATGTCCAAACTGACCCCACGCGAAATCCTGACTGCCGGTGCAGTTGTGCCCGTCATGGCAATTGACGACTTAAGCACCGCCGTCGATTTGTCCCACGCCCTTGTCGAAGGCGGCATCCCCACCCTCGAAATCACCCTGCGCACTCCCGTCGGCCTCGACGCCATCCGCCTGATTGCCAAAGAAGTGCCCAACGCCATCGTTGGCGCGGGTACGGTTACCAACCCCGAACAGCTCAAAGCCGTCGAAGACGCAGGCGCGGTTTTCGCCATCAGCCCGGGTTTGCACGAATCCCTCGCCAAAGCCAGCCACAACAGCGGCATCCCCCTGATTCCCGGCGTTGCCACTCCGGGCGAAGTCCAACTGGCTTTAGAACACGGCATCGATACCCTCAAACTCTTTCCCGCCGAAGTCGTCGGCGGCAAAGCCATGCTCAAAGCACTCTACGGTCCTTATGCCGACGTGCGCTTCTGCCCGACCGGTGGCATCAGCCTCGCCACCGCCCCCGATTACTTGGCACTGCCCAACGTCTTGTGCGTCGGCGGCTCATGGCTGACCCCGAAAGAAGCCGTGAAAAACAAAGACTGGGACACCATCACCCGTCTGGCTCGCGAAGCTGCCGCTTTGAAACCAAAAGCCTAATCAGGTTATAAGGTTAAAAAAAGGCCGTCTGAATATGATTTCAGACGGCCTTTTTTACTGCAAGCATACCGAATCAAGCATTATTCGGCTTAATATTTATCCTAATTGGCAGCATTAACACACAAAGATTCAATCTTACCCGCGCGTGGGAAGCGGATGGTGTAACGTCCTTTTTGATTGATTTCGGCAAAGCTGAAGCGGTTTTCAGGTGCATCTCCATCAGCCCCTACTTCCAAAGCAATCCGTTTGCCTTTCGGGTCTTTTACAACGACACTAGGACTGACAGGCGCGAACGAAAGCACTAAACCGGCATCTGCCGAACTATTAAAACCAAACACTTGGCCACGTTTAACCTGTAAGGGTTGGTCAATGCAGCCTGTTTCATTCAGAGGCAGCATTTTTTCAGCTGAGGCAAATGCCGCGCTCCCTAACCCTAAGGCAACAATCAGAGAAAAGCTCAAATATTTCATATAGTTTCCTTTTAGAATTGAAATTTGAATACAAACAGATATTTAGCCCAGTATCTGCTCCATTCAATTATCCCTGCCCCAACACTTTCCGTGCCGCTTCCACACCCCAATACAAAGCCTCTTCAAATACCGAATAGCTGCTTAAATCACTGTGTGCAAATAATAATCCAGAATTTCGGTTTCTGATTTTTAATAAAGCCTCATCGCTTAAATAGCCGGGTTTCGGCACGCTCATGCCATGCCCGCGAACGGTAATGTCAACATGGGAAACGTGCCGCCAAAAGCCTTCGCCGTAAGCGGTAAGCAGATCTTGGGCGGCAAGCTGGAGCAGCTCTTCGTCGCTTGCTTCAAGCAGCTGGCGGCGGACGGCTTGTGGCGTATCGTGGTTGAGCGCGGCATAGGCGGTAAAAATCGTGCGTTCGGGACGGGCAACCCGGATAAGCTGGTTGGTCGCAACAACATAGCCCAATCCTTGGCTGCCGTAAACCACATTGTCCCACGCAAGTTCGCTGTTGTTTTTTTCTTTCGGGAAACTGTGCAGTTCAAAATTAGAAACCAGCCATGGCGCGTATTCTGGGATGTCCAGACCAAATTGTTCGGGAGATTCAATAATGCGGGCAGCAACCATCAGCGGCATGGCAGAGATAACGTGTTGCGCGGTGACGGCAACGGTTTCCCCTTTTGCATTATCACGCAACCATACTTCAATCCGGCCGTCTGAAAGCGGTTTGATTTTGACGGCAGAAGCATTAATTGAAGCAGGCTTCTCCAAACGGATACGGTTTTCAGACGGCCATTGCCAGCCTTCCTGCAAACCGGCATGACGGCGCAGGTTTTCAGAAAGATGCGCCAAACCTTCGGGCCAAGTGAGGACGGTTTCCGCGCTGTTGCGGGCGGCAAAATAATGCAGTCCGGCAAAGGCAGACACTTGCCTGATGCCTTGTCCGTAATCGTCGCGGCAACAATAATCGAGATACCATAAAAGCTCGGGTGAGTTATAACTTTCTTGCTCAAGCCATTGTTTAAACGTCAGATTATCGAGTTTCCGCCATGTTTCATCTGCCGATGACAGCGCAATCGGAATAGCAAAAATTTTCTTACCGTCATTGCCGTAAGCCTGTTTCAGACGGCCTATCAAATCAAAAAACCGTTTGGAATCCGCATCTTCTTTCGGCAATAAATGTTCCACCCATTTATCCTGATATAAGAGGCGCGATTCGGGCGCATAGACCAAATCGGTTTCCCTAACGCTGCCATCCGGCTGCAAAATACCGAAATCTGCCAGCATCTCGCGCACATACACGCTTTCTTTCGACGGCAAAGCCAAATAATGCGCACCACTCGGCGCTTTCAGGCCGGCTGAAGACGTATAGGCGGCATTGTTGCCATTGCGTTCAAACCCTTCTGCCAATAATACATCGCAGTGATTATGCTTCGCCAAATACCACAACGCCCCCAAACCAGCCGCACCGCCACCGAGTATCAAGGTATTGCATTCATAACGACGGGTCGGCTGATTGATCAATTCTCCGTCGCGCAACAAATGCCCCAACGGCAAGCCGACACGGTTAATAGAAACCGGAGGTTTGCGGTTGAGGTATTTATAAGTCTGCCAAGAGAAAGCAGAGGCAGCGCCAAGCGCGGCGGTATAGCTGAGAAATTGACGGCGAGTTAGCATGTTTTATAAAAAGGTTGTCTGAAAAAATAAAAATAAAACGGTACAACGAGGTTAAGCAGGTCTCGCGTTATTTATGCCCTGCCGAATAACCATGATAGGAGCTGCCGGAATGCGATGAGTCGCTATCTTCCGCTTGGACATAGTTGAACAAGACGGTAAGAAAAATGATGAAAGCAAAGAAAATAATCGTCCCTACCCGTTCTTCTTCGTAATCACGATCGTTTTTATATCTGTCGGAAACCCATATCCATACCAACGCACACAGACTGACCACTATGCCGACAGGGCTACGTAGGTGCGGTGACAGCCAGGCCGGAAGGTTGACGATGATAAGAATCAGCATGGCAATGATACGGGCTACATTATCTCGACTCCCAACATTTCTATTGTCGCCCTTCAGCCAATAAGAGAGCATCTCCTTAGTATCAAAAGACAGGCCGAATGCCTTTCTCATTTGACGGTAAGACACAGGACTGCTTTTACTCCAGACTATTTCATCCTTGCTCTGCTCAGAACACAGAATGACATTCCGGCCATAACTTTTCTTGCCGCTATATTCCTTGTAATGAAGCAAATCGCCTTGTTTGACTTTCCAATAAAAAGCACCAGCCGCTGCCTCGACCTGCCCACGGTAATGATCAATCAACATTTCACCGGCAGGATTGCCACTTGAATCAAAGTCCGGCCATGTGTGTAAGGTTTCTGACAACCGCCAGCGTTTTCCAGACTCAATCAGCCAGGCAAACCCTTGCTGCGTGTTATAAAGCAGATATTCCGTCCAGTATTCAGACTGATTTTGGTTATAGGACGGTATCTCAGCAAATCTTACAGCCCCGATAATCAGATATTCTGTATCGTTCAGACGGCCTTTCATACCTATGGAAAGTGTGAACAGGTTTTCTTGTTCTTTCCTTTGGGCATTTGCCTCCATCAACGCAACAGTATCTTTTGTCGTGTTCAAACTACTGCCGCAAGACTGACATAAAAGGAAAGAAGTAACACCACCTGGCCAATGAACAGGAGCGCCGCAATGAGGGCAGTTTTTAGAAAGAATCTCTCCTTTCAGACGGCCTGCACTTTCACGGATTTCATCATCACTGCGCTTATTTTCCAGCTTCAAACTGTCCAAACTGACTATGCGTCCGAAGTAGGAGTCCATTGGAAAAGCTGAATAATCCAAGGTCAAAAACAAATTGCCCCGTCGCCAGTCGCAAACCTCGCCTGTCGCTTGATTCCCAGATAAATTGAACGGCAACTCGCCTTGCGCATCGGTATTACAGTAATGTATGGTGCGGACGTCTGACGCAATAAAGGTTTGGCCATTAAAGATCAACGAACTGGAACCGGCTTTCACCGACTTAAAATTTTTCGGCCCCCGTCTCCTCTTCTGAGCCAGCAAACAAGTCATCGCATATAAATCGCCAACCTCGGAAAGCCAGCCGGTCTGCCCGTCATCAAACAAGACATACCATTCATTCCATGTGCCGACATCGTAATGCACCTGCAATCGCCCAATCAGCGTAAATTTCCGATCATCAAAAACGCCTCTCGTTCCAATCTGTAACGGACTGAAATCTTCCAGCAACGCAGAATCACGCCCTGCATTGGCAACAAAATATCCGCTCCTCCCCTTACCGCTTCTAGCAACCAGCATACTGCGGCAATGGCCACACACCAGCGTCACGGCAGTAGCGGAGTACGCCTCCACAGACGCACCACAGCTTGGGCAATCGGTTTTAAAAAAAGGCGTTTTTCCATATAGCGTCAATATTTCAGTTTAATCAGTACAAGGTTTAAGGCCGTCTGAAAACGGATTGAATATGCTTTCAGACGGCCTGTCTTTTAATAAAGAATACTTTATATTGTTTTTTGAGTGTTATGCCATACGATGAACTTGTTTTCTTTAACAAAAGCCAAGTTTATTAATCAGCAAAAAATTGTACATCTCTCTCTTTTACTCATCCAGTCGGGCAAACGCCTTTTGCGAAAATAAGCAACTGACCTTCATCATCAACATGAGTGGAAAGACGGCATTTTTTGCCTTTAGGCGGTTTGATTTTCCATTCTGTTGGGAAATCGGTAGGTTTGGTGCAGTTGTCAGGTAGGCTCATATCATGGCAACTGATTTGGTTTTCTTTGATTACCAAAGGTACTTTTTTACTTTTATCCAAGAGTATCCTTTTTCAGTATTTTTGCTGTCATTACCGATAACACAAAGATATTGCATATAGTGCAATTGAGCGATTGAAGATGCCTTATCGCCTGGCTGAACTTGTAGGGATGTGCCTTGGTTATTACTGACATAAACTTGATTACGACAATACTCGGTACGCTCGTGTGTTAATTTTTTTGCTTCGGCACTTTCCACCACAAGCAAAAACAAACCTGCAAGCAAGTAAATAACCAATAGCAAACTTCTGTTTCTCTTCCAATCTTTTATTTTAAGCATTTTGTTTAAAAGCCTTTTTATACAAAATTTGTTATCTAATTTGCTATCAGCCGATTTTTTCAGACGGCCTTATAGATTTTATTGTTTAACCGATGGTTGTATATCGTCCAGTATACCTTCGCCACGTCGCGCAACCGTCCAAACAGCCCTTTCTGCCGCCAATTCCCTGCGCAAGATTTCCTTCACTTTTTCCAATTTCATACCGCCGCAAATAAATGCGTCTATAGCGGCGAAATGGTGTTCCGGCCAAGTGTGGATACTGATGTGGGACTCGGCGAGCAGTAAAACGCCGGTTACGCCGCCTGCGCCGCTGAATGTGTGGAAATGTTCATTCAATATGGTGGCTTCTGCAGCCTGTGCGGCAGCTACCAAAGCGGTTTTCAGACGGCCTTCATCTTTTAAGATGGCTTCATCGCAGCCGTATAAGTCTAATAGGCCATGGTTACCGGGGGCATGGGTCATTTATGGCCTCCGGAATAACCCCTGCCGCCGTAATAACCGCCGGAGTGCATACGCGAGCCGTCGGAGTCGGAAGAGCCGTAGCTAATGATCATGGAGATGACGATGATGATGGTGCTGAAAATGATGTAAGTGATTCTCGACATGTTAATCCTCGTCCTCGTCTTTTTTACCCATGGTCCACAACAACCAGCATCCTATAAAGATGACGGTAAGTGCAGTAGAGCTGTCACCGGTCAGAAGCGCAGGGAGGTTGACGACAACCAAGATGGCGGTCATTATGATTCTTAATGATTTATCAATACCGTCTGCCGCCATGTTTGCAGTGTAATGCGGTGCGCGGCTGGTCAGATTAAACGCATCTGCAATTTCCCGATAAGCAATGGGGGTACTTCTATTCCATGCCATTTCGTGACTGTTTAGTTCGGAACCAAGCTTACGGCTTTGTCCGTCTCGGTAATCGCTGTAATAATTCAAATCACCGTTTCGGACGCGCCAATAAAACGCTCCGCTGGCAATCCTGACCCGTCCGCCATAGTCATAAAGTTTGCCATAGCCTTGCGGTTGGCGGTTTCGGTCGAGGCGCGGCCAATCGTTCAAGGTTTCAGAAATATTCCAACCTTCATCAGCTTCAACCAGCCATAAGAAACCCTGAGTTGGGTTGTAAAGCAGATATTCCGACCATTGGCCTTCGGGTATGAGCACGCGGTTGGCTCCGTTGAACAGGTTGTCGAACGTTTCCTGTGCGTCAGTTTCGGCGTATCTGATCGCTCCCATAACGTAAAATTCGCGTTTTTTCAGACGGCCTGTCGAGCCGACAGGCAAAGTAAACATCGTATTTTGCGACAAACGCAGATTATTGGCGGTAATAAGCTCCGCTTTATCTTTGCCGACTGCCAATTCGCTACCGCAACTTTGACAGTTCAGATGGGAAGTCAGCCCGTTTACCCAATGAATGGATGAGCCGCAGTTAGGACAGTTTTCTGAAGTAATACTGCCTTTCAGACGGCCTGCGCTTTCTTTAATTTCATCTTCGTGGCGCGTGTTTTCCAGCTTCAAATCATCTAGGTTTACCATCCTCCCGAAGAAAGCTTCGGGTGTTGTGTTGCTGTAATCGAGCGTGATGAAAAGGTTTTCGCAACGCCAGTCGGAAACCCGATTTTCTGTATCCTCTTTCAAAAAAAACGGCAATTCGCCCTGCGCGGCGGCACGTTTCAAACTGATTTTGCGGACATCGGAGGCAATATAGCGCTTATCTTGAAAAGTCAGCTCACTAAATCCGGCTCGCGTGTCTTCAAATTTCGGCGGATTATCGATTTCGACCGGCATGGTCATCACATATAAATCGCCCGCCTCTGAAAGCCAACCTGCCCTACCGTCGTCAAATAACGCATACCATTCATTCCACGCACCATCGTCGTATTGCACCTGAAGCCGTCCGACCAAGGTAAAGCGTTGCGCGACAAATGTGCCGCTGGTTCCGATTTGCAGCGGACTAAAATCTTCCAGCAATGCGGAATCGCGGCCGGAGTCGACAACGCCGTTATCTTGCCGCACCAGCATGCTGTTGCAATAGCCGCACACCAGCGTCACAGCAGAAGCAGAATGCGCTTCGACAGGTGCGCCGCAGCTTGGGCAGTCGGTTTTGAAGAAAGGAGTTTGAGACATGGATTTGCTTTTTCAGAATGGGTTGGAATGTTTCAGACGGCCTTAACGTTTATATCAACTGGTTTTATCAATGATTTCAAATTAGAAACAAACCAAATCGCCGAACGGACTCAATCAAATGATTCAAAAGGCCGTCTGAAACCTTTTCACAGAAGCAGCTCAACGCTTCTTTGAATGATATTTTTCAGACGGCCTTCAATTGATTAACCAATCAACTGTTTCAACACTTCAGCCTTGGCTTTATCAAAATCTTCTTGCGAAATCAAACCGCCATCCAGCAAAGACTTGAGTTTCATCAATTTCGCCTGCGGATCTTCGGCAGCCGGCTGAACATTTTGCTGAGCCTGTTGCATATTCGGCTGCATCATGCCTGACATGGCACCCGCCATCGCCTGACCAATACCGGCACCCACGCCCAAGCCTGCACCGATTCCGGCAAGTCCGCCTTCATTTTGTGCCGCAAGCGGGATGGATTCGGCGGTTTGATATTGGGTGTAGCGTCCCAAATCGCCGATAACGCCCATCGAAATTTTCTTATCCAACGCAGCCTGAATAGACGCAGGCAAGGTAATGCTTTCAACAGTGAAGTTTCCCAGCGCCAAACCCAGCTTGGCAAATTCCGCGCCAAGCAATTCGCCGATTTTTTGCGACAGCAAAACTTGGTTCGCCGCCATATCCAAGAATGGGATACCGGAGCTGCCAAACGCGGCTGCCAATTGGGTAACTGCAATATTGCGCAACTGGTTTTCCAAGTCTACGCCACTGTATTGCGCCGCCACGCCGCTGACTTCTTTAAAGAATTTTGCCGGATCGCTGATGCGGTAAGAATACATACCGAACGAACGCAGTTGCACCGCGCCAAACTCGGCATCGCGTATGGTAACAGGTTGGGACGTGCCCCATTTTCGTGCAAGCTGTTGTTTGGTATTGAAAAAGTAAACATCCGATTTAAACGGGGATTCAAAGAGCTTGTCCCAGTTTTTCAAGTTGGTCAGTACAGGCAGCGTTTGCGTATTGAGCGTGTAACGCCCCGGACCGAACACGTCGGCGGTTACGCCTTCATCGACAAACATCGCCATCTGCGCCTCACGCACAGTTAGGCTCGCACCGTTTTGGATCTCCTCATCGGCAATCGGAAAACGCCACATCAACAGGCTGTCATCGGGATTCGGCCATTGAATGACGTCGATAAACTGTTTTTTGATAAAGTTGAACATTTCAACTCCTTATAAAATAAATCGGGATACAAAATTCAAGGTATGGGTATTTAAGTCAAGCAAGCAGCGTTCAAAATGCCGATCGAGATGGACACTGCGCCAAACAACGCACCGACGGCGACATTGTTGCCGATAAGTTCTGCGGTAGCGCCTTTAATCATCATTGTTGCTGCGAAATAGACAAAAATCTGAATCACTGCTGCGGCAAGTCCCCACAGGATAAAATCGATGAAGCTGACACTGTGGGCAATGCTTGAGGCAAGCGTCAGACAGAAACCGACTAACGCACCACCAAACGCCAAGGCGCAGGCAAGGTTGCCGTTTTTAATCAGGCGCAATTCTTCGGCAGGGGTAATCCGCAGATATACGGCACCGAAAACCACAGTCATGGCAACACCTGCCAACATATATTGCAGGTAAAGCAGATATTGGGACAGAGAAATACTCACGATAAGATTCCTTGTTTTGCAATAAAGTGATTATGCCATATTTTTGAAGATAAACCCTTCGGAAATATGGCATTTTTAGAAGCGCTTCAGGCCGTCTGAAACGGTCAGATTTTTTAATTCATGTTTTATTGTGATAATTGTTGACGATTTTTGTATATTTATGTAACTATTGCGCACCGCTATTTAATTAGAACAAAGAGGAGAATATGAGCATACTCGCCGCCATCCGCCCTAAAGAGCCTTTGCGCCATCTGCGCTGGTTTGACATGCTGATTGTGACCGCCATCCTGTTCGGTCAATTTGCCTACCGTTCTACCCAACTTTATATCGCCAGCCTGATGCCGCAAGTGGAAACGGCCGCTGCTACCGAAGAAGTGCGCGATACTGCGGTAACCGGCGTGGCTTATTCTGAAAACATGAGCCTGCAGCTGACGCTGCTTGCTATTGCTCTGGTTTACCTCGTTATCCGCCGTTTCGACTTCAAACAGTTGCCGATTCGCTTTAATTTAGGCGTATTGTTTTGGACACCTGTAATTTTTATCCTGATGGGTCTGACCGCCGATGCGGTAACTTCGTTAAGCGGCGGCTACAATTACTTTACCACCGAAATTTTCCAATACATCAAACCATTATCCATCTTCGACAAATTTGCCGCCCTTGCTCCAATGGCCATCCTCTACGGCCTTTTAAACGGCTTTTATGAGGAATTCTGTTTCCTCGGCCTTTTAACCTGCGTGGAAGACAAATACAAATGGCAGGCATTGGCCTATTCGACCTTGGTGCGCGTCTCCTTCCATACTTATCAAGGTATGCTTTGGGCGACCGTTATCGGCGTTGTTTTCGGCTTGATGTACTACTTCTTCTACAAATACAAAGTCAAAAACCTGTTGCCGTTTTTCCTGGTTCACGCCTTGGCAGATATCTTCGGCTCCGGCTTCATCTATTTGATTTGCGCTTAATAGCAACGGTTGGATGAATAAACAAGGCCGTCTGAAACATTATTTTTCAGACGGCCTTTTATCATCTATCGGTTTACTTAATCAAAGTAATTGCCACATCCGCATCTTCGGTTGCAACAGCCTCAATCACTGCATCGCCGCCAAACCTCAACACCGAGCCTGCGCCGACCGTATGCTTTTCAGTCTGATTCAACGTCACGTCAAAGCTTCCTTTTCCAACGGCAAAAATCAGCGTTTTAAAACCCGGATGATCGTGCGGTTTAATCTGCTCCCCTTTCTTCATGTCTTTCTTAACAACCATGTAATTTTCGCCGCTGAAAATTTTACCGTTTTCGGAGGAAACCTCCCCCAAAGGCGCAGCAGAAACGGCAACGGAAAACAAAGCAGACAGCAATACAGCAGAAATATTAGATACTTTCATGGCAAGCCTTTCTTAAAACAGGGCTTCCATTCTATAAAAACCCACCTCATTACTCAATAATAATTCTTATTTTCTAATAAAAAGGCCGTCTGAAACCCAACGATATTTTTCAGACGGCCTGATTGACCTGTATAATATTTTCTTATTAATAAAATCGCTTTACATACCCATCAAATGGAAACCATCAGAAAAGATCCGCTCGGCTCGGCATGGGTGGTTATTGCCGCGCTCAGCTTTACCGTCATGAACCTCTCCGTCAAAGCCGCCTCTACACATTTCGGCTTTTCCAGCAGCGAGCTGGTCTTTTGGCGCATGCTGGTCTCCACCCTGTTCTTAGGCATCATGGCCAAAGCGCAAGGCAACACATTTTCCACGCCGCATTGGAAAACCCATCTCAACCGCAGCGTCATCGGCACGCTTGCCATGATGTGCACGCTTTATTCCGTCATACATCTGCCGCTGGCAACAGGCGTCACGCTCAACTACACGTCCTCCATCTGGCTGGCCATTTTTTCATTTTTCATTTTAAAAGAACGAATTACGCTTTATACCCAAGCCATTTTGGTTATGGGCTTTATCGGCGTTATCCTGTTGCTCAACCCATCTTTTCAAGGCGGACAGGAATTTGCCGCGCTAGTCAGTCTGGCAGGCGGCGCCATGTCGGGCTGGGCATATTTGCAGGTACGCGAACTCTCGCTTTTGGGCGAGCCGGGCTGGCGCGTGGTGTTTTACCTCTCGCTTACCGGCCTGATTATGGGCGCAGTCTGGAGCACCATCACAGGCTGGCATCCGCTGACCATCTCCTCCCTGCCCTATCTGGCCGGCATCGGCATCTCCGCCATGATTGCACAATTGGCCATGACCCGCGCCTATAAGGTCGGCAAGAAATTTACCGTTGCCTCGCTTTCCTACCTGACCGTCGTTTTCTCCGCCCTATCCGGCGTACTGCTTTTCGGCGATAAAATCACTTGGCAGGAAGCCGCCGGCATGGTTATCATTGTTGCAGGCGGCGTGTTCAGCAGTTTTACTCCGGCCTCAATCAAAAAATTTCTGATGAAGCAATAATTTAACAAGGAGAACACCATGATTTCCATCCGCGAACAATCTTACGGCTTAAACGTAGCGCTGTACAACGAGTTCACTCTGGACGATTTCCGCCAATTGGAAGAAGCCTTGTTGGCCGCGAAACAAAAAGTCCATCTGCCCGACATCCTGTTGGACTTGTCCATGCTGAAAGACTTCACCATCGATATGGCGGTCGAACAAATCAAATTCCTCAACCAACACGAAACCGACTTTGGCCGCGTTGCCGTCATTACCGACGACATTTGGATCAAACTCGGCGCGCGCCTTTCCAGCCTCCTGACCAACCAACATCCCAAATATTTCAGCGATGCCACCGAAGCGCAGGCTTGGTTGTTGGCAAGCAATTTGAAATAAAGACAAGGCCGTCTGAACGCATTACCTGAGCAAATTCAAAACCGCTTAGGCTCAAAATCAACGGTATCACAATATTTTTCAAAGCATCAAAAAGGCCGTCTGAAACCTTACAACCTGCAAAGTTTCAGACGGCCTTTTATCATTTTATTCAAAAACTTACATCACATCCAACACATCAATGCCCAGCAAATCCAAGCCTTGTTTCAGCGTGTCGCCGGTGAGCTTCGCCAGTTGCAGGCGGCTGTTGCGGGTTTCGCCTTCAGCTTTGAGTATCGGGCAGGCTTCGTAGAAGCGGCTGAACAGGGTGGCGGTTTGGTAGAGGTAGGCGGCAAGGTAGTGCGGATATGCCGTGTCTGCCACGCTTTGCAGTACGTCTTCAAATTTCAGCAACTCGGTGGCTAGTTGTTTTTCCAGCGGTTCGGCCAAAACGGTTGGCGCGGTTGCGTTCCATTCGCCGGCTTTGCGGAATACGCTTTGCACACGGGTATAGGCGTATTGCAGGTAAGGGGCGGTATTGCCTTCAAACGAAAGCATGGCGTCCCAGTCGAACACATAATCGCTGGTGCGGTTTTTGCTCAAATCGGCGTATTTGACCGCGCCGATGCCGACGGTTTTACCGATTTTGGCGGCTTCGTCTGCACCCAATTCAGGATTTTTCTCTTTCACCAAAGCGGTGGCGCGCTCGACGGCTTCGGTCAGCAGGTCAACCAGTTTTACGGTATCGCCGCTGCGCGTTTTGAACGGTTTGCCGTCTTTGCCCATCATCGTGCCGAAGCCGATAAACTCGGCTTTTGCATCTTCAGGCAGATAGCCTGCTTTGCGGGAAGTGGTGAAAAGTTGTTCGAAGTGCAGGGCTTGGCGGTGGTCGACGACGTACAGCAGGCGGTCGGCATGAAGCGTGCCGACACGGTAGCGCAAACACGCCAAGTCGGTGGAAGCATAAAGGAAGCCGCCGCCTTGTTTTTGTACGATAAATGCGGCAGGTTCGCCGTCTTTGTTTTTGAACTCGTCCAAGAACACGACTTTTGCGCCATCATCTTCGACTGCCAGACCTTTTTCGACCAAATCATCGACTACGGGTTGCAAATCATCGTTGTACTTCGATTCGCCCGCCACATCTTCAGGACGCAGTTTCAAGCCCAGCGTGTCGTAAACGGCTTGGGCGTGCGAGAGCGAAATATCGACAAACTGTTTCCACAACGCCAATACGGTTTCATCGCCGCCTTGCAGCTTCACAACGTATTCGCGCGCGGTGTCGGCAAAGGCGGCATCTTCGTCAAAGCGCACTTTGGCGGCGCGGTAAAACTGCTCCAAGTCCGCCAGCTCGAACGCGGCGTTGTCTTTTTGCTGCTCGACCAAATAAGCGACCAACATGCCGAACTGCGTACCCCAGTCGCCGACGTGGTTTTGGCGGACGACGGTGTTGCCCATGAATTCCAATACGCGCGAAATGCTGTCGCCGATGATGCTGGAACGCAGATGGCCGACGTGCATTTCCTTCGCTAGATTGGGCGAGGAATAGTCGATGACGACGGTTTGTGGTTTGTCAGTTTTTGCCACACCGAAACGCGCGTCGTTTAAAGCCTCATGAATATTTTGGGCAAGAAATTCGGGGCGCAGGCGTAGGTTGATAAAACCGGGACCGGCGACTTCCGCGCTTTCAATCACGGCGTTGTCCGCCAATGCTTCGGCGACTTTTTGCGCCAACTCGCGCGGATTTTGTTTGGCTTTTTTTGCCGCACCCATCACGCCGTTGATTTGGAAATCGCCGAAATCGGGATTTTTCGCCGCCTGCAATACGACGGGGCTGTCGGACAAACCGGCAGCGGCAAAGGCTGCTTGGGCTTCACGTTCGACGGTTTGGTATAAATTCATGTTATCGGTCTCTATCAATTCAAATCAGGCGGTATTTTAAAAGAATTTCGGGCTTTAAAACAGGGCAAGCTGCAATACTTTTCCAGCGGCTTATTATATGATTGCATTCTGATTCAACGATTTTGCCGTAAAGGCCGTCTGAAAGGAAAAGCCATGAACCCAAAAAATACGCTTTGTCTGATTGTCGATATTCAAGAACGCCTGCTACCCGCCCTTTCCGGCGCGGATGAAATGGTGGAACGCTGCCGCCTGCTGGTTCAAGGTTTGACGGCTTTGGACGTACCCTTTGCCGTAACCGAACAATATCCGAAAGGTTTGGGCAACACCGTATCCGCCGTATCGCTGCTGTTGCCTGAAGGCACGCCTGTTGTCGAGAAAACCCGATTTTCGGCGTTTTTACCTGAAATTCAGGAAATATTACGCAAAAACGACATTAAAAACGTTATTTTGGTGGGTGCGGAAGCGCATATCTGTATGCTTCAGACGGCCTTGGATTTGAAAGCGCAAGGTTACGCCGTATCCCTGCCTTTTGAATGCACCGCCTCGCGCACAACGGCCAACCGCGACAATGGTTTGGCGCAACTGAGCCGTCAGGGCATTATCATTTCCAATGTCGAAAGTATTTTGTTCCAACTGCTCGGCGATGCCAAACATCCGGTCTTTAAGACCATCTCCAAACTGATTCAATAACAGGCCGTCTGAAATGCAATACACCATCCGCCCTGCCCTGCGCCAAGACTTGCCCGCCATCGTCGATATTTACAACAGCACCGTGGCCACACGCCAATCCACGGCCGATTTGTCGCCGACCACGGTTGCCGAACGCGAAATGTGGTTTGCCGCGCACACGGACAAACGCCCGATCTACGCCCTTTACGATACCGACGGCACCGTATTAGCCTGGGGTAGTTTCAGCGACTACCATCCGCGCTACGCCTACCACATCAGCGCGGAAGTCAGCATTTATGTCCGCCACGATATGCGCGGCGCAGGCGTGGGCAAAATCCTGTTGCGGCACATGCTCGAACGTGCGCCGTCATTGGATATCCGCAACGTCATCGCGCTTGTGTTCGGCCACAACTATCCGAGCCTGAACCTGTTTCACCGTTTCGGTTTTGAAGAATGGGGGCGGCTGCCGCAAGTCTGCGATTTGGACACCATGTTGGCAGACGTCGTGATTTTGGGCAAAAGGATTGTGGATTGATGACGACAAAGGCCGTCTGAAAACTGAATTCAGACGGCCTTTTTACGGTAAAACCTTTATTCCGGTTTCTTCGCCAACATGGTAACGAATTTAAACTGAATCGGATTGCCGAATTCGTCTTTCGCGTGCATCGAGCCCAACTCTTCCTTGTATTCCACCAACTCCCAATCCTTATAGTATTCGCGCAGTTCGCCCTCGCTAAACTTAAACGGGAACGGCATCGGGCAAGGGAAATCTTCCGTATCCATCGCAGAAACAATCAGGTTGTAGCCGCCGGGGTTGGTGTGTTCCTGCATATTGGCAATCACGTCAGGAACGTAACGCGGCATCAGGAACATAAACACCACGGTCGCCACCATATAATCAAAGTTTTCCTGAATATTGGCGGCGTTGAGGTCGTATTCAAACGCACGGACATTCAGTTCTTCGATACGCGCCAGCTCTTCCACGTTTTGAACCGCGTTCGGATTATTATCGACAGCGGTAACGTCAAAACCTTTCAAACCCAGATACAGCGCGTTGCGGCCCTGGCCGCAGCCCATATCCAAAACCTTGCCGACGGGCACGATGCCTTCGGCGGCGCGGACGGCCGAATGTGTCGCGCTCATGCCGTATTTCTTATTGAAATAGTCCGCCGCCTCGCAGTAAAACGACAGTTGGATTTCCGTGTCTTGCGTTTGCGGCGCGATAAAGTGCCATGCTTGCGGATGGATAATCCAATCATCGCTTTCAGGCGTCAGCTCGTGCGTGGCCGTAATATTGCCCGCCTCGTCCACTTCGTTGAAGTTCAGACGGCCTTGGAGGACATTAAGGCAGCCCCAAGTACCGGCGGCGGTATTGTGTTTGGACAACAAGGCTTCGGAAATCTCGTCCGCCGTCCACACCGGCATCTGTTTGTAACAAAACAATTCTTGCTGTTCGCTCATCATGTTTCCTTTCTATTTTGACGGTTTCAACACAGCTTCTGCCAAGGCTTTCTGAATGGCAATCACGCTCTTGTCACTTTTAAATTGCAGGGTTTCGGTCGGTGCCTCGCCGGAAGAAACCCAAATCTTCAGCTCGGCATCCAAATCGAAATGGCCCGAGGTTTCCACCGAAAAGCGCGACACGGAACGGTACGGAATCGAACGGTAAGACACTTTCTTGCCGGTCAACCCCTGCTTGTCCACCAACACCAGCCGATATTCGGTAAACACAATCAAATCGCGCACCAGGCTGAATGCCATTTTTACCTGTTCGCCATCAATCAGGATATTCGCCAAATCGCGTTCGACCGCATCGGCGTCTTTTTGCGAAGCATTGCCCAAAAGGCCGCTGAACAATCCCATATCTGCCTGCTTTCTATACGAGTGATAAGTGCAGGGTATTTTACACGCGCAAACCGTATTTGCCGATATTTCAGACGGCCTTATGTTATGATACCGCCTTATTCGACAAAGACATGCCCATGGATAAACCCGTTTACCTCTACACCGACGGCGCATGCAAAGGCAACCCCGGCGCAGGCGGCTGGGGGGTATTTATGCGCTACGGCACACATGAAAAAGAACTGTTCGGCGGCGAAGCCGAAACCACCAACAACCGCATGGAGCTGACCGCCGTCATCGAAGGACTGAAATCCTTAAAACGCCGCTGCCAAGTCGTCATCTGCACCGACTCGCAATACGTCAAAAACGGCATGGAAAGCTGGATACACGGTTGGAAAAAAAACGGCTGGAAAACCGCCGCCAAAAAACCGGTCAAAAACGACGATTTATGGAAAGAGCTGGATAGTTTGGTTCAACAGCACGATGTCCGCTGGACGTGGGTAAAAGGCCATGCCGGACACCCTGAAAACGAAAAAGCCGACGAGCTCGCCAATCAAGGGGCGGCAAAATTTGCATAACACTTCGTCCATGACTGCACTCAAACATCTCAAGCCGTTGTTTTGGATTGCCATCATTGCATCGATTTGTGTGACACCAATAGCACTTATGTTCGCCTATTCGCCCTTTCATAATGTCAATGATTATTTTAACTTTGGATTGTGCGATCACATTGAGAGTGCCGAAGAATGTGACGACTTAATCACGCCCGCCTATTTATTTTGGTGGTTTATACCCAAACCGTGGTTTTTCACATTCATCACACTGACTGCTATTTACCTCATTCTAAAAATCCTGATTGAAATCATCCGATTCCTATTCAGACTGAGAAAGAAAAACCCATGACCTGCCCCATCTGTACTGCCGACAACGAAGATATTTTGCTGCAAACGCCAAACCTGCGCGTTATCGCCGTCCACAATGAAGCCGGCGCACCGGCATTCTGCCGCGTTATTTGGAATGACCATGTTTCCGAGATGACCGACCTTTCCCCTGCCGAACGCAACGAAATCATGGAAATGGTGTATCAGGTTGAAGCCGCAATGCGCCAAGTCTTTCGCCCGGCCAAAATTAATTTGGCTAGCCTCGGCAATGTTGTGCCACACCTGCATTGGCACGTCATCGCCCGCTTTGAAAACGACGCCAACTTCCCCGCGCCGATTTGGGCCGCGCCCGTCCGCGAACACGGCATGACCTTGCCCGAAAATTGGCCGCAACAAATCAAAAACTTAATCGCTTAAACTTTCAGACGGCCTGTAAAGACCGACACGCCAAGTTCAGGCCGTCTGAACATATAACGAAAGGAAAACCTCAATGAACTCCACCACGCGCCGCCATTTCCTGCGTACCTGCTCTGCCGCGGCAGGCGCAGGGTTGTTGCAAGCCTGCGGCACAGGCACGACCACCACGCCGCAAACCAAAACCACTTCTACCACCACGAAAGCCAAAACCGTGCAACCTAAGCAACCCCATCCGCCACGTTCCGGCGACAACCTCCTGCGCGTTGTTGCGCCGTCAGGCTTCGCCGAAGACCCCAACCGCGTGACCACCGGCCTGACCCGCCTCTACAATGCAGGCTTTACCGTGACCAACCAACAGGCAGGCAGCCGCCGTTACCAACGCTTTGCCGGCAGCGACGCCCAACGTGCCGCCGACTTCCAAGACGTTGCCAGCGGCCGTGTCGAAACGCCCAAAGTCTTGATGGGCCTGCGCGGCGGCTACGGCGCGGCACGCATCCTGCCTCAAATCGACTTTGCCTCACTCGGTGCCAGAATGCGCGAACGCGGCACATTGTTCTTCGGTTTCAGCGACGTGTGCGCCATCCAACTCGCCCTGTTGGCCAAAGGCAATATGATGAGCTTTGCAGGCCCGATGGTGTACAGCGAATTCGGCAAAGCTGCCCCCAGCGTCTTTACCATGGATTCTTTCATCCGCGGCACGACCAACAACGTCAACATCGTCGATGTCCCAACCATCCAACGCGCCGATGTCAACGTCGAAGGCACATTGTGGGGCGGCAACCTCAGCGTTCTCGCCTCCCTCGCCGGTACGCCTTACATGCCCGATATTCAAGGCGGCATCCTCTTTATCGAAGACGTCAGCGAGCAACCCTACCGCATCGAGCGCATGCTCAACACGCTTTATCTGTCAGGTGTTTTGCAAAAACAACGTGCCATCATCTTCGGCGATTTCCGCATGGGCACCATCCGCGACGTGTACGACTCCAGCTACGACTTCTCCGCCGTCGTTAACCACATTTCGCGCACTGCAAAGATTCCTGTGTTGACCGGTTTCCCATTCGGCCACATCACCAACAAAACTACTTTCCCCTTGGGCGCGCATGCCAAAGTCCGCAGTACCGGCAACGGCGGTTATTCCGTCACCTTCAGCAGCTATCCGACACTGAACCCGTCCGCGCTGACACTCGACAACCTGCTGCCGCCTCCTGTTCCGACTTACGACAGTACTATCTACCGCGACAGCATCACTGAAGAAGTCACCGAATAAGGTTTGTTCAAATCAAGAGGCCGTCTGAAACCCAGTTTCAGACGGCCTTTTTATATCTTCATCTTAACCGTAACGTCGTTGGAAATCTTTCATAAAGTCAGCCAACGCGTTCACACCTTCAAGCGGCATCGCATTGTAAATGCTGGCACGCATACCGCCGACGGTTTTATAGCCCTTGAGCAGGCACAAGCCCTGCAACTCAGCTTCCAACACAAAACGGCGGTCCAAGTCTTCGCTTGCGGTTTTGAAGACCACGTTCATTTTGGAACGCGCATCAGGATGAATATCGTTGATGTAAAAACCGCCGCTGCCGTCTATCGTCTCATACAAGGTTTGTGCCTTTATTCGATTGACCGTTTCAATTTTTTTCACACCGCCCTGCGTTTGCAGCCAGCAGAACACCAAACCTGACATATAAATCGCATAAGTAGAAGGCGTGTTGTACATACCGTCGCGGTTGATGTGCGAACGGTAGTTGAACACATCGGGAATATCTTTCGGACAACGCTCCAGCAAATCCTCGCGGATAATGACCACGGTCGCACCGGCAGGGCCGATATTTTTTTGTGCACCTGCATAAATCAAGCCGTAATCGGATACATCAAACTCACGCGACAAAATCTCGCTCGACATATCGCACACCAGCGGCGGCAGGCCGTCTGAAAGTTTGGGGACGTTTTGATACTGCAAGCCGTTGACGGTTTCATTAATCGCAAAATGAATAAACGCAGAATTCGGATTGACATCCCAATCCTCCACCGCAGGCAGGTTTTTATAGGCATATTGCTCGCCGCCATGCGCGGCCAAACGGATTTCGGCATTGCTCAAACGGCTCATCTGTTCATAGGCAATACGGCTCCAGTTACCCGTTACCACCGCGTCGGCAGTCGCAAAACCATGCGCCAAATTCATGGCCACCATATTGAATTGCGTGGTCGCACCGCCCTGTAAAAACAGGATTTTATAGTTGGACGGAATATTCAAAAGCTGGCGCAAGTCTTGTTCGGCATGATGTAGAATACTCAAAAACATATCCGAACGGTGGCTCATCGCCATCACGGGGAAACCCGTACCGTTGTAGTCGAGCATTTCCTGTTGCGCGGTACGCAATACCACTTCCGGCAATACGGCAGGACCTGCGGAAAAATTGTAAATCGGGTGTGCGGACATGGCGGTCTTCTTTCTTATTCGGAGAGTATAAGGAAATTGTAGAACCGCCTTGCACATTGTGCAAGCACGAAAAATCAGAAAATCCAAGACCGTCTGAAAACAAAGCAACACCAATTCTTTGTTTTCCAAAATAATTTCAAAAACGCTATATCAAAACTTGTCAACAATTTCCTTTTCAGACGGCCTCGACCCTACCCTTTACATTTAAGCAATCACTTCAAAAAATCCACGCCAAATCAACACTTTTCTTTTATCTTGAAAACAGTTATAATAGGCCAATTTTTCAAATCACACGAAAAATGGCCGCGCGGCCATTTTTTTGTTTATGTACTTCTGGAGAAGCATGGATATTCAAAGCATTCTTGATAAAACCCTGCCCGGCTTGGGCTACGAGCTAGTCGATTTCGAACTGACCGCACAAGGAGATTTGCGCGTTTTCATCGATAAAGAAGGCGGCATTACCGTCGAAGACTGCGCCACTGTCAGCAACCATCTGAGCCGCGTGTTTATGGTTGAAGACATCGACTACAAACGTTTGGAAATCTCCAGCCCGGGCCTTGACCGTCCGTTAAAAAAAGCCGCCGACTTTGTGCGCTTTGCCGGCCAGAACGCCAAAATCAAAACACGCCTGCCGATTGATGGTCAGAAAAACTTCATCGGCCGCATCGAATCCTGCGAAAACGACATCGTTACCGTCTCTTTCGATGGCAAAACCGCCCAAATCGAATTGAGCAACATCGACAAAGCCCGTTTGCGCCCCGAATTTAAATTTTAAAAACCGATTACTTGGAGATTCTAGAAAATGAGTCGCGAAATGTTACAGCTGGCCGAAGCGCTGGCAAGTGAAAAAAACGTTGAAACGGAAGTCGTATTCAAAGCCCTTGAATTCGCCCTCTCTACTGCTGCCAAGAAAAAAGCCGACCGCGAGCACATGGACGTGCGCGTCGAAATCGACCGCGATACCGGCGAATACCAAACCTTCCGCCGTTGGCTGATTGTTGCCGATGAAGACTACACCTACCCCGACGTAGAAAAAACCATCGAGGAAATCCAAGAAGAAATTCCAGGTACCACCATCCAAATCGGCGAATACTACGAAGAGCAGCTGCCAAACGAAGGTTTCGGCCGCCAAGCCGCGCAAACTGCCAAACAAATCATCCTGCAACGCATCCGTGATGCGGAGCGCGAACAAAACCTGAACGAGTTCCTCGCCTTTAAAGAAGACATCGTTTCCGGTACGGTAAAACGTGTCGAGCGCCACGGCATCATCGTGGAAGTCGTCGCAGGCAAACTTGACGCCCTGATTCCGCGCGAAGAAATGATTCCGCGCGAAAACTTCCGCAGCGGCGACCGCATCCGCGCCCTCTTCCTGCGTGTGGACGAAATCGGCAATACCGGCCGCAAACAAGTCATTTTGAGCCGTACCAGCGGCGACTTCTTGGCCAAACTCTACGCTAACGAAGTACCTGAAATTGCAGACGGCCTGTTGGAAATCCGCGAAGTAGCACGCGACCCCGGCCAACGCGCCAAAGTTGCCGTTAAAGCCAACGACCAACGCATCGACCCGCAAGGTACTTGTATCGGCGTGCGCGGTTCCCGTGTTAACGCCGTGAGCAACGAATTGTCCGGCGAACGCATCGACATCGTATTGTGGTCTCCTGAGCCTGCCCAATTCGTGATGAATGCGCTGTCTCCTGCCGAAGTAAGCCGCATCGTAATTGACGAAGACAAACACGCTGTTGACGTAATCGTTGATGAAAACCAACTGGCGCTGGCCATCGGCCGCGGCGGTCAAAACGTCCGCCTGGCTTCCATCCTGACCGGCTGGCAGCTGAACATCATGACCATTGAAGAAGCCGACGAGCGCAATGCTGCCGAAGACGCGGTTATCCGCAACCTCTTCACCACCCACTTGAACATCGACGACGAAACCGCCGATATCTTGGTGGAAGAAGGCTTTGCCACATTGGAAGAAGTTGCTTACGTTCCAGCGGCAGAATTGCTCTCGATTGACGGCTTTGACGAAGAAATCGTTGAAACCCTGCGCAATCGCGCACGCGATGCGATCCTGACCATTACCATCGCCGCAGAAGAAAAACTGGGTGAAGTGTCTGAAGACATGCGCAATTTGGACGGCGTAGATTCCGATATGTTGCGCAAACTTGCCGAAGCCGGCGTAACCCAACGCGATGATCTGGCCGAATTGTCTGTTGACGAATTGGTCGAAATTACCGGTGTTGACGAAGAAGAAGCCAAAAAAGTAATTTTGGCTGCACGCGAACACTGGTTTACTGAAGAAAACAACTAAGGGGGTACTGAATGAGTAATACAACCGTAGCGCAATTTGCCGCCGAACTAAACCGCCCCGTCGATGATTTGCTTAAACAATTGAAAGAAGCCGGGGTCAACAAAAACAGCGGCAATGACAGCATAACCACTGACGACAAACAACTGTTGACTGCTTACCTGCAAAAGAAAAACGGCAGCAACAGCGGCACCATCAGCATCCGCCGTAAAAAAACCGAAGTCAGCACAGTTGACGGCGTAAAAGTGGAAACACGCCGCCGCAGCCGTGCCGTTACCATTCCTTCTTCCGAAGAATTGGCAGCGGAAGCCAAAGCCAAAGTAGCAGCGGAAAACCAAAAAGCCGAGGCAGAAAAAGCAGCCGCCCAAGCTGCCGAAGAAAAAGCCAAAGCTGAAGCAGAAGCTACCGCAAAAGCCGAAGCACGTGCCAAAGCAGAGGCCGAAGCAGCCAGACTGAAAGCAGCCAAAGCCGCACCAAAAGCGGAAGGCAAACCTGCCGAAGCAAAAAAAGAAGAAGCCAAAAAAGAAGAAGCCAAACCGGTTGAAGCCGTAGAAGCCAAGGCCGAAGCAAAAGTTGAGGCTAAAGCAGACAACAAGCCGTCTGAAAAATCCGTTGAAGCTGAAAAACCAGCCGAAGCCAAAAAACCTGCCAAAGCCAAACAAGACAAAGGCGGCAAAGGCAAAGAAGCGAAAAAAGCTGCCAAACCTGCCGCTCCTGCCGTACCGCAACCTGTCGTCAGCGTAGAAGAACAGGCTCAACGCGATGAAGAGGCCCGTCGTGCCGCCGCCCTGCGTGCGCACCAAGAAGCCTTATTGAAAGAAAAACAAGAGCGTCAAGCACGCCGTGAAGCCATGAAACAACAGGCCGATCAAGACTCAAAACCTACTAAAGAAGCCAAATCAGGCGAACGCAACAAACCTGCCGAGAAAGCCAAAGCAGCATCCGGCGAAGGCAAATCCGAACACAACGCGCGCGGTAAAAAAGAAGACCGTCGTGACCGTGATGAAGAAAACCAAGGCCGTAACGCCAAAGGTAAAAGCGGCAAAGGCGGCCGTGACCGCAATAATGCTCGCAATGGCGACGACGAGCGCGTACGCGGCGGCAAAAAAGGCAAAAAACTCAAACTTGAGCCAAACCAACACGCCTTCCAAGCGCCGACCGAACCTGTCGTACACGAAGTTTTGGTGCCTGAAACCATTACCGTTGCCGACTTGGCACACAAAATGGCCGTTAAAGGCGTCGAAGTGGTTAAAGCCCTGATGAAAATGGGCATGATGGTAACCATCAACCAATCTATCGACCAAGACACTGCCCTGATTGTGGTGGAAGAACTCGGCCACATCGGTAAACCTGCCGCAGCCGACGACCCTGAAGCATTCCTGGATGAAGGCGTTGAAGCAGTAGAAGCCGAAGCATTGCCACGTCCGCCGGTTGTTACCGTGATGGGTCACGTTGACCACGGTAAAACTTCCCTGCTGGACTACATCCGCCGTGCCAAAGTGGTACAAGGCGAAGCGGGCGGCATTACCCAACACATCGGTGCATACCACGTTGAAACCCCTCGCGGCGTGATTACCTTCTTGGATACTCCGGGTCACGAAGCGTTTACCGCCATGCGTGCGCGCGGTGCGAAAGCAACCGATATCGTGATTCTTGTTGTAGCAGCCGACGATGGCGTGATGCCGCAAACCATCGAGGCGATTGCCCACGCTAAAGCTGCGGGCGTACCGATGGTGGTTGCCGTCAACAAAATCGATAAAGAAGCTGCCAACCCTGAGCGTATCCGCCAAGAGCTGACTGCGCATGAAGTTGTACCTGACGAATGGGGCGGCGACGTACAGTTCATCGACGTTTCTGCTAAAAAAGGCCTGAACATCGATGCATTGCTCGAAGCCGTCTTACTCGAAGCCGAAGTTTTGGAACTGACTGCCCCTGTCGATGCACCTGCCAAAGGCATCATCGTTGAGGCTCGTTTGGACAAAGGCCGCGGCGCGGTTGCCACATTGCTGGTTCAAAGCGGTACACTGAAAAAAGGCGATATGCTGCTGGCCGGTACTGCATTCGGTAAAATCCGTGCAATGGTTGACGAAAACGGCAAAGCCATCAATGAAGCCGGCCCGTCTATCCCTGTCGAAATCCTCGGCTTGTCGGATGTACCGAACGCAGGCGAAGATGCAATGGTATTGGCCGACGAGAAAAAAGCGCGCGAAATCGCCCTCTTCCGTCAAGGCAAATACCGCGACGTGCGCTTGGCCAAACAACAGGCCGCGAAACTGGAAAACATGTTCAACAATATGGGCGAAAACCAAGCCCAATCCTTGTCCGTCATCATCAAAGCAGACGTACAAGGTTCTTACGAAGCTTTGGCGGGCAGCCTGAAAAAACTGTCCACCGACGAAGTAAAAGTGAACGTGTTGCACAGCGGCGTCGGCGGCATTACCGAATCTGATGTCAACTTGGCCATCGCTTCCGGCGCATTCATCATCGGCTTTAACGTCCGTGCAGATGCTTCCGCACGCAAACTGGCTGAGAATGAAAACGTGGAAATCCGTTACTACAACATCATTTACGATGCCATCGACGACGTGAAAGCCGCCATGAGCGGTATGCTCTCTCCGGAAGAGAAAGAGCAAGTAACCGGTACGGTTGAAATCCGTCAGGTTATCTCCGTTTCCAAAGTCGGCAACATTGCAGGCTGTATGGTTACCGACGGTGTGGTCAAACGCGATTCCCATGTCCGCCTCATCCGCAACAACGTGGTTATCCATACCGGCGAGCTGTCTTCTTTGAAACGCTACAAAGACGACGTCAAAGAAGTCCGTATGGGCTTCGAATGTGGTCTGATGCTCAAAGGCTACAACGAGATTATGGAAGGCGACCAACTCGAATGTTTCGACATCGTCGAAGTTGCCCGTACTCTGTAATCAAACAGGCCGTCTGAAAAATCAGAAGCAGGTTTTGCAATGCGAAACCTGCTTCTTTTTTTCAGAGGCCTTTTTACAACCATTCATAGTTTGAAACTATTGAAATTGATGTGTGGTATATAAGAAACAAAACAGCCGCACAAGGCAAAGCCATTTGGCAAAAGAATAGACGGCAAACTAAGCCTGATAAGGCTCGCTACATATTGTCATATCTTAACGTTTCTGTTGTTTTTCTCAAATTTCGGCACTAGTATATACAGCCTAAACACAATACAAATTAAGCAATACCGGCCATATGCCGGATACGTTTACTTCCTTGTTACTCTCATCAATATCTAAAGAAAATATCATGACAATCGAAAAAGCAATGCGCATCCGCAATGCGCAATTTGAATTACGACATTTAGAGCAATTGCAGCCATCCCCCCTTGCACAAGCAACAACAGGCACATCGGGAGATGACGTTTATTATGTAACCCGCAGCGACGATAAAATCATTGAAAACCCAAATGGCAGAGATGATACGGTTTACAGTTGAAAACCGGCGATGATTGGGTCTTAACCATCAAAGATACAGGCGACACCCTGACCATCCATGACATTGCCAACAATAATGTCGACAGCTTTGTATTCGAAAACGGTAAGAGCTACACCGCCGACGAAATCAACAAAGCACTGATTACTGAAAATACACAAAACAACGGTATCCTGTAAAACTCAAAGGCCGTCTGAAACCTTAATTCAGACGGCCTTAGTCCTTTGCTGATTTATTTATCGTTCTGCTATATAATTATTCTCATTCGAATTCACAAGAAAGAATAAAAATGGATGCCTTAAATCTCCTCACCACGCGTCGCTCTTCCAAAAAACTGACTGCTCCGGCACCCAATGCCGAGCAACTGGAACAAATGCTGCAAGCGGCAACACAAGTTCCTGATCACGGCAATATGCGCCCTTACCGCTTTACTGTGATTCAAAGCGAAGTCGGCTTACAACGTTTCCGCGAGCTGTTGAGCAATACCGTTACCGAACTCAACTTCGGCGATGATACCATGAAAAAAGCCGAACGCGTCGGCAACATGGCGCCTATGATTATCGGCGTTACATTTACGCCAAACCGTGAAGTGGCAAAACCCAAACCTGAATGGGAGCAAATGCTGACTGCCGGCTGCGCCGCCTATGCTTTACAACTGGCTGCTTCTGCTCAAGGCTTCGACAACGTTTGGATTACGGGCATGTGGGTCAACAGCCCATTGTTGCGCGAAGCATTTGAGTGTGCCGACAAAGACAAAATCATCGGTCTGATGATGATTGGTTCGCCGACAGAAGAAGGCGGCGGCCCGAAAAATACCAACTTGGAATGTTTTACAACTTATTGGTAAAGCCTGAAAACACTAAGGCCGTCTGAAAACCTGATTTAATGGTTGTTTAGACGGCCTTTTTATATCTATTATCGAAGCATCAAGCCGGATACATAAACGCTTCAATTTCTTCCAAAGAAATATCCGCCGTCGCGCCATGGCGTGAAGCCACCAATGCACCCAACGCACAAGCAAAAGCAATGGCTTCTTGAGGAGGCGCATTGTTCAGCAGTTTGTAAGTCAAGCCGCCAAGGAAGCTGTCGCCGGAGCCAACGGTATCCACCACTTTGACGCGGAAACCGCAATGACGGTATAACTCGCCGTCCTTATACAAAACCGCGCCATGGCTGCCTAAAGTCACGCAAAGGATTTTGACGCCGGTCAGCTCAACGAGGTAGCCGATATTTTGCTCGATACTGTGATAAGGAGAGCCATAGGCCGCAGCCAATTCATACAACTCATCATCATTGAGTTTGACCATATCGGACTGTTTCATGGTCTCCAACAAGCGGTCAAGATCATAATGGGGCTTGCGCAGATTAACGTCAAAAATTTTGAATTTGGCTTCTTTCAGCAAAACAGCCAAGCTTTTACGCGAAACTTCATCACGGGTTGCCAAGCTGCCAAAAACGAAAGCATCGGATTCTGCCACACGTTTGATTGCCGCATCATCAACCGCAATCCTGTCCCACGCGCAAGGATAGACAATCTCATAAGACGCGCTGCCACACTTATCCAAATGTACTTTCACCAAGCTGGTCGAACATTCATGACAAACCTGCAAATAATCAGTATTGACGTTTTTGCTTTGAATCTGGCGTAGCAATTCTTCGCCATCGGCATCATCGCCACGACGGCTGATGATGGCAGTATCGATACCCAAAGACTGCAAACGAACGGTAACATTCAGGGGTGCACCACCCAATACCTTTCCGTTTGGAAAATCGTCCCACAGCACTTCGCCGAAACTGGTTACTTTCATTCTTGGCCTTCCTTTTTTGAGGTTGATTGGCAGGGTCTGCACGCCCAACAGATTTTTTGCAAATCATGTACTTGTAGTAAAACTCCAGCATCGGGGGCAAAAGTATTATGTTTTAAAATATTGGGACTGACAAGCAATTAAGGGCATATCAGACAATAAACTTGATTCATCACAAAATTATATTGTTCCTATTTTTTTCTTTTTCTTTCACATTTATCCCTTTCTATTTCATTAAAACAAAATATTCTGAAATTTAAATACAAAAGGCCGTCTGAAAACTGATTCAAACAATTTTCAGACGGCCTTTATCGAATTATTGCAGTGTTTAGACTACAACTTCTTCTTTTTTCTTCACTTCTTTGGCAATGTTCTCACGGCTCAAGCCAAACATCAGCAAGAGCGGGCTGGCAACCAATACGGAAGAGTAAATACCGAACACGATACCGATGGTCAGCGCCATAGAGAAACCGTGCAAGGCTGCACCGCCGAACACCAGCATAGAAACAACCATTGCCTCGGTCGAACCGTGGGTAATGATGGTACGGCTCATGGTTGCGGTAATCGCGTTGTCGATGACTTCCGGCACGGTGTGGCCGCGCATATGCGGCTTACGGAAGTTTTCACGAATACGGTCAAACACAACCACGGATTCGTTCACGGAGTAACCCAAAACTGCCAAAATACCTGCCAAGACAGTCAGTGAGAATTCCCATTGGAAGAAGGCGAAACAGCCGAGAATAATCACGATATCGTGCATATTCGCAATAATCGCAGATACTGCAAAACGCCACTCAAAACGCATGGACAAGTAAATAATGATACCTGCCACTACGAAGCCCAATGCCATCAAACCATTGGTAACCAATTCTTCGCCAACCTGAGGGCCGATAAATTCGACTTGGCGCAAAGTAACGTCAGGATTGTCTTTTTTCAGCAAATCCATCACTTGGTTGGACAGCTGGGCAGACGTTACGCCTTCTTTGTTCGGCAGGCGGATCATGATATGTTTATTCGTACCCAATGCCTGAACCTGTACATCACCCATTTTCAGCGTATCGAGGCGTTCGCGCGTTTGATTCACATCCACGCCCTGCTGATATTGGACTTCCATTACCGTACCGCCGGTAAATTCGACGGAGAAATTCAGGCCTTTGGTTACCAAAAAGAACACGGCGGCGATAAACGTAACCAACGAAATAAAGGTCGTCAGTTTGCCGTAGCTCATAAACGGAATATCGCGTTTGATTTTAAATAATTCCATGTTTTACTCCTTGCCTTCTGCCATTTCAGCTTTCGGCTTCCATACCGCACCAATGGAAATATTCCGCAATTTGCGACGGCGGCCGTACCACAGGTTAACCAAAGCACGGAACACGACCACAGACGAATACATCGAGGTCAGAATACCGATACAGTGCACAACAGCAAAACCACGTACAGGGCCGGAACCGAATACCAACAAAGCAATACCGGCAATCAGAGAGGTCAAGTTAGAGTCGACAATGGTTGCCCAAGCATGTTGGAAACCGAGGTTGATGGCCTGTTGAGGTGGTATACCTGCGCGTAATTCTTCACGGATACGTTCGTTAATCAATACGTTGGAGTCAATCGCCATACCCAATGTCAATGCCAACGCAGCAATACCCGGCAGGGTCAGCGTTGCCTGCATGGCAGACAAAATACCTACCAAGAACAAGATATTGGTACTCAAAGCGATGGTAGAGAAGAAACCCATCAGGCGGTAGTAAACCACCATAAATGCGGCAACGGCGGCAAAGCCCCACAAGGTGGAATTGAAACCTTTTTCAATGTTTTCCTTACCCAAAGACGGGCCGATGGTACGTTCTTCGACAATCTGCATAGGCGCAGCCAGCGAACCGGCACGCAGCAACAATGAAGTATCGTTGGCTTCGGCAGTTGTCATGCTACCGGAAATTTCCACACGGCCACCGGTAATGGCGGAGCGGATGACAGGCGCAGTCACAACTTCGGATTTACCTTGGTCGATCAACACCATAGCCATACGTTTACCCACATTGGCCGAAGTCAATTCGCCAAAAATGCTGCCACCTGCGCTGTCCAAGCTCAGGCTCACAGCAGGAGCGCCCATTTGGTCAAAGCTAGGTTGCGCGTCGTTGATGTTGTCGCCGGTCAGTTCAACTTGTTTGTTGACCAAAATAGTTTCCGGATGATCGCCACCGCTTGACAGTAACTCATAACCAGTCGGTACATTACCGTTTAAGGCTTCTTGCAGTTTAATCGGATCGTCTTCCACCATGCGTACTTCCAAAGTCGCAGTACGACCGATAATGTCTTTTGCTTTGGCAGTATCTTGTACACCCGGCAGCTGTACAACAATGCGGTCAAGACCGGATTGCTGGATAACCGGTTCTGCCACACCCAATTCGTTCACACGGTTGTGCAAAGTATTGATGTTTTGCTTAACCGCATCAGAGCGTACTTTATTAATCGCCTCTTCAGACAGAGTCAGCACGATATTGTTACTGTCTGCAACTAAAGTGGCTTCAGGGAACATTTTTTGCAACTGAGGCAAGGCCTTTTGTACATCAGCGGCATCTTGCAGAGGTACGGTCAGACCGTTTTCAGCCTGATGCACCGTACCGGTACGGATTTTTTCGCGACGCAATTCGCGGCGGATGTCGCCGGCGTAACGTTCAAACGTTTTCTGCATCGCGGCTTTCATGTCCACCTGCATGGTGAAATGCACACCGCCGCGTAAGTCAAGACCCAAGAACATCGGATTGGCTTTAATTTTCGCCATCCACTCAGGGCTGTCCGCCAAAAGGTTAAGCGCGGTAATATAGCCTTCGCCCAAAGTGTTTTCGATGACATCACGCGCTTTCAGTTGCGTTTCAGTATCTTTAAAACGCACTTTCAGCGAGTTATCGACAATGAACATACCGTCCGTCTGAATACCTGCGCTTTGCAACGCAGAAGACACTTTAGACTGAGTTTGATCATTGATAACGATGGCTTGTCGGTTGGTCGATACCTGTACGGCAGGCGTTTCACCGAAAAGGTTGGGCAGCGAGTAAACAGCCGCAACCACAATCGTGAACGCAATCAGCAGGTATTTCCATAAAGGATAACGGTTCATGGTAAACCTTTGCTTTATTTATAAAGGCAAACAGCCGCACTCGGAAAATGAGGCGGCTTTTCGCAAAAAAACGGATTATTCGGCTTTCGCGGCAATCGCGTTGCGTTCCACTTCTACTTCGATTCTCACACCTTGACCGATGTCGACAGTGTAGAATTGCTCGCCGACTTTAGTCACGCGGCCTTTGAAACCTGCAGCCAAAACGACTTTATCGCCTACTTTCAAAGCAGCCAGCATAGCTTGGTGTGCTTTGAATTTCTTTTGTTGAGGACGCATAATCAGGAAGTAAAACACCACCATAATCAGCAGTAAAGGGGCAAATTGAGCCACAGCTTGATTCATAATATATCCGTTCTTTTGAGTTTTAAGATAAAGTAAAAAACTGCATACAGCCCAAAACGCAGTTGGTCGGACTGTAAAATTGAGCTATTCTAAAGGCCGTCTGAAAAATTTCCAAGCATTTCCGTATTTATTAACCATATTTAGCAGTCTTTACGACTTGTCCGACACATACTGTTCCATGTTCAAAAAAATCCTTTGGCGCATCAGCACCCGCCTACGCCGTTTGTTTGGCAAAAACGCCCGCACCGTATGGATTTCCCATCCGATATTTTTGCAGCATCAGCCGGGCACCAACCACCCCGACAAGCCCGAACGCATCAGCGCCATTCAAGCCGCCTTAAAAAAGGAAGGCATCTGGCGTCATCTGCAAACCGCTGAAGCACCCGAAATAAAAGATGCGCAACTGGCATTGGTTCACTCGCGCAACTATCTGCACGAATTGGAGGCCGCCCAGCCGCTTCCCGGCAAAATCCACCGTATCGACGACGATACGGTCATCTGCCACGACTCCCTTAAAGCCGCCCGTTTTGCGGCCGGAGCCGTTGTCAAAGCAGTCGATATGGTGATGAACAAAAAGGCCTGGCATGCTTTTTGCGCCATCCGCCCGCCAGGCCACCATGCCCACAGCAACAGCGCCGGCGGCTTTTGCCTGATCAACAACGTTGCCGCCGGCGTGATGCACGCCATTGCCCAATACCGCCTGCAACGCATCGCCGTCATCGATTTCGACGTCCACTTCGGCGATGGTACGGCGGAGATTCTCCAAGACGATCCGCGCGTGATGTTTTTCAACCTGTTTGAAACCGACATCTTCCCCTTCCCTCAGGCGGAACAATACGCCGGCAATAAGAATATGCTGCATACGCCCCTCAAACCGGGCACAGGCAGCCGTATCTTCCGCACGACCATCCGCGAACAATGGCTGCCCAAGCTCACGGCTTTCCGTCCCGAGTTGGTGTTGCTTTCAGCCGGTTTTGACGGACACAAACAAGACGAAACAGGCCGTCTGAACCTGCATGAAGCCGATTTTGCCTGGCTGACGCACAAAATCGTCCAAGCAACGGCAAGCTGTCAGGGACGTGTCGTTTCCGTACTGGAAGGCGGATATACCTTGGAATCCCTGTCCAAATCCGCCGCCGCCCACATCCGCGTATTGGCAGGCTTGAGCAAGGCCGATTACGTCATCGCCTACCAAAAGCATTTGAAGCGCGGTAAAAGTAACAATCCTACACCATAACGCATTTAAACTATCGACCCCAAGCTGTCTGAAAACATATTATCTGTTTCAGACGTCCTTTTCTTCATTTACACACCTTAATTTGAGCAAAGACAAACCATTTCCATATTATCAGTAGTAAAATAATAAAAATAAAACGTACAAATAAAAATAGTTCACACACCTCACTGCTACCCTTTCCCCAATTGACCGTCTTTTTCAGACGGCCTCCATTTAAAAAAAGGAGCGTTACAATGAAAGCAGCACGTTTTTACAACAAAGGCGACATCCGCATCGAAGACATTCCAGAGCCAACCGTAGCTCCGGGTACTGTCGGCATTAATGTTGCGTGGTGCGGTATCTGCGGTACCGACCTGCACGAATTCATGGAAGGCCCGATTTTCATTCCGCCTTGCGGCCATCCACACCCAATCTCAGGCGAGTCAGCACCAGTCACCATGGGTCACGAGTTCTCCGGCGTGGTTTATGCCGTAGGCGAAGGCGTGGACGACATCAAAGTCGGCCAACACGTCGTGGTCGAACCCTACATCATCCGCGATGACGTACCGACCGGCGAAGGCAGCAACTACCACCTCTCCAAAGACATGAACTTCATCGGCTTGGGCGGCTGCGGTGGCGGCTTGTCTGAAAAAATCGCCGTCAAACGCCGTTGGGTACACCCTATTTCCGACAAAATCCCATTGGACCAAGCTGCTTTGATTGAGCCTCTGTCTGTCGGCCACCATGCTTATGTACGCAGTGGCGCGAAAGAAGGCGACGTCGCCTTGGTCGGCGGCGCAGGCCCAATCGGTTTGCTGTTGGCTGCCGTACTGAAAGCCAAAGGCATCAAAGTCATCATCACCGAATTGAGCAAGGCGCGCAAAGACAAAGCCCGCGAATCCGGCGTTGCCGATTACATCCTCGACCCGTCCGAAGTCGATGTCGTCGAAGAAGTGAAAAAACTGACCAACGGCGAAGGCGTAGACGTCGCATTCGAATGCACCAGCGTGAACAAAGTTCTGGATACTTTGGTGGCCGCCTGCAAACCTGCCGCCAATTTGGTCATCGTATCCATTTGGAGCCACCCCGCCACCATCAACGTCCACAGCGTCGTGATGAAAGAGCTGGACGTGCGCGGCACCATCGCCTACTGTAACGACCACGCCGAAACCATCAAACTGGTAGAAGAAGGCAAAATCAACCTCGAACCTTTCATCACCCAGCGCATCAAGCTGGACGAGCTGATTTCCGAAGGCTTCGAGCGTTTGATTCACAACAACGAATCCGCAGTAAAAATCATTGTCAATCCTAATCTTTAATCCTAAGGCTTAAAGAATAAACAGGCCGTCTGAAACTTTTCAGACGGCCTGTTTACTTGATAAATTCCCGAATGGCCCAATTCTCTGCCAACCATTCACTTATCAAGAGTAAAACTCCATGAATCCAAAATACGCCCCACTCTTTCAAACATACACCCTCAATAATGGCGTAACCATCAAAAACCGCCTTGTTGTCGCCCCCATGACCCATTTCGGCTCACAAGCCGACGGTTCAATCAGCGACCAAGAGCGTACCTTCCTCAGCAACCGCGCAGGCGATATGGGCTTGTTTATCACTGCCGCCACTTTGGTTCAAAAAGACGGCAAAGCCTTTCACGGCCAACCTGAAGCCACAGGCGAACACTGCCTCGACAGCCTGAAAGAAACCGCACAAATCCTGCAACAGCAAGGCGCAAAAGCAATTTTACAAATTCATCACGGCGGTTCCAAAGCCATGGATGACCTTTTGGACGGTCTCGATAAAATCAGCGCTTCCGCCAGCGAAGCCGAACACGCACGCGAAGCGACCGCAAAAGAAGTCGAAGCACTCATCGCCTCTTATGCGCAAGCCGCCGATTTGGCGCTTCGTGCCGGTTTTGACGGCGTAGAAATCCACGGCGCGAACGGCTATTTAATCCAACAGTTTTACTCAGCCCAAAGCAACCGCCGCAGCGACAAATGGGGCGGCAGCTTGAAAAACAGAATGCGTTTCCCGCTCGCCGTCGTCGATGCTATCACCGCCGTTCGTGAAAAACACCAGCGCAACGACTTCATCATCGGCTACCGCTTCTCGCCCGAAGAAGCAGGCGAAGACGGGCTGACCATGACCGAAACCGGCGCACTGATTGACGCGCTGATACAGAAGCCGCTACAATACCTGCACGTTTCCTTGTGGGAGTTCGACAAAAAAATCCGACGCGGCGGCGATACGGCGCAAACCCGTATACAGTTTATCCACGACCGTATCAATGGCAAACTGCCGCTTATCGGCGTGGGCAACCTGTTTACCGCCGATCAAATTTTGGCTGCCTATGAAACCGGCTGGGCAGAATTTATCGCATTGGGCAAAACCGTGATGATTAATCCGCACATCGCCACACAAATCCGTGAAGGCCGCGAAGATGAAATCGAAACGCAACTCGACCCAACGCGTGCCGACCATTACGGCCTCCCCGACACCTTGTGGGGCTTTGCCTCCAGCGGTCAGCTAAATAGAGAGTAAATTAGTTTAGGAGAAAAAGATGAAAGCTACTGAATTGAATGAAAAACTTATTGTTGCAGAAGACGCTTTGGCTGAATTGTCAAAAGATGACCTTGTATCTCTTTTATGTGAAATTGGTTATAGTCCTGCGGCTATTGATGTATTGACAGAATATCAGGAATTTGTCAAAGCTTTTCGAAAGAAACTAGGTTTGCTCTAATCCGAATGCCCCCCCGTGAAAACTGGCCCTTGTGGCCTGACAATCTAACAGGAGAAAATAAACATGTCACGTATTGGTAATAAAGTTATCGTGTTGCCTGCTGGTGTTGAACTCACTAACAATGACAACGTAATAACTGTAAAAGGACCTAAATACGCAATCATGGCTGCCGCCGGTAAAAGGCGCGGAATGGAAACCGATGGATATTTAATCATCGATTTATAAACAAAGGCCGTCTGAAACTTTTCAGACGGCCTTTGTCTTAGTGCAAACATTGAATTATCAAGCATTTTTTTGTACAATTCCGCATCTTTCAATCTATTGCAGGGCGTGTTGCACACGCCCTTATTTTAGCCTGTTTTCCAACACCCATATCCTTCAGGCCGTCTGAAAAAACGGCCTGAAACTTTTTGCAAAGAAAACCATGTCCCAAGAAATCCTCGACCAAGTGCGCCGCCGCCGCACGTTTGCCATCATCTCCCACCCCGACGCGGGTAAAACCACGCTGACCGAAAAACTGCTGTTGTTTTCAGGCGCGATTCAAAGCGCGGGTACGGTAAAAGGCAAGAAAACCGGCAAATTCGCCACCTCCGACTGGATGGAAATCGAGAAGCAGCGCGGCATTTCCGTGGCCTCGTCCGTAATGCAGTTCGACTACAAAGACCATACCGTCAACCTCTTGGACACGCCGGGACACCAAGACTTCTCCGAAGATACCTACCGCGTATTGACTGCCGTCGACAGCGCGTTGATGGTCATCGACGCGGCAAAAGGCGTGGAAGCGCAAACCATCAAACTCTTGAACGTCTGCCGCCTGCGCAATACGCCGATTGTCACGTTCATGAACAAATACGACCGCGAAGTACGCGATTCCTTGGAATTGCTGGACGAAGTGGAAAATATTTTAAAAATCCGCTGCGCGCCCGTCACTTGGCCGATCGGCATGGGCAAAAACTTCAAGGGCGTGTACCACATCCTGAACGACGAAATCTATCTCTTTGAAGCCGGCGGCGAACGCCTGCCGCACGAGTTCGACATCATCAAAGGCATCAATAATCCCGAATTGGAACAACGCTTTCCATTGGAAATCCAACAGTTGCGTGACGAAATCGAATTGGTGCAGGCGGCTTCTAACGAATTTAATCTCGACGAATTCCTCGCCGGCGAACTCACGCCCGTGTTCTTCGGCTCGGCGATTAACAACTTCGGTATTCAGGAAATCCTCAATTCATTGATCGACTGGGCGCCCGCGCCGAAACCGCGCGACGCGACCGTACGCATGGTCGAGCCGGACGAGCCGAAATTTTCCGGATTTATCTTTAAAATCCAAGCCAATATGGACCCGAAACACCGCGACCGCATCGCCTTTTTGCGCGTCTGCTCCGGCAAATTCGAGCGCGGCATGAAGATGAAACACCTGCGCATCAACCGCGAAATCGCCGCCTCCAGCGTGGTTACATTCATGTCACACGACCGCGAGCTAGTGGAAGAAGCCTACGCGGGCGACATCATCGGCATTCCGAACCACGGCAACATCCAAATCGGCGACAGCTTCTCCGAAGGCGAACAACTGGCGTTCACCGGCATCCCCTTCTTCGCGCCCGAACTGTTCCGCATCGTCCGCATCAAAAACCCGCTTAAAATCAAGCAACTGCAAAAAGGTTTGCAACAGCTCGGCGAAGAAGGCGCGGTGCAGGTCTTCAAACCGATGAGCGGCGCGGATTTGATTTTGGGCGCGGTCGGCGTGTTGCAGTTTGAAGTCGTTACCTCGCGCCTCGCCAACGAATACGGCGTGGAAGCCGTGTTCGACAGTGCATCCATCTGGTCGGCGCGCTGGGTATCGTGCGAAGACAAGAAAAAGCTGGCGGAGTTTGAAAGAGCCAACGCGGGCAACCTCTCCATCGACGCCGGCGGCAACCTCGCCTACCTCGCACCTAACCGCGTGAATCTGGGACTCACGCAAGAACGCTGGCCGGACATCGTGTTCCATGAAACACGCGAGCATTCGGTTAAACTGTAAAACGCAAAGGCCGTCTGAAACATTCAGACGGCCTTTTTTTCATTCGATATCAACCCAATAAATCCCAAGCAAACTTTCCAATGGTCAGGCACAGCAGCAACATAAATCCGTAACGCAGCAGCTTGGTTCCGCCGCGCATTGCCAAGCGCGCGCCGACCACGCCGCCGCATAAATTCGCCACGGCCAACGGTATCGCCCATGCCCACACAACATGGTCTTGCGGGATAAAAAACGTCAGCGCAGCAAGATTGGTGGTCGAATTGATGACCTTTGCCGAAGCGTTCGCCGCTAAAAAATCGTAGCCGTAAAAGCGGACGAACACGAAAGCCAGCAGGCTGCCCGTTCCCGGCCCGAACACACCGTCGTAAAACCCGATTAACGCGCCGAAAAACAAGCCCCACAAGGTTTCGCGGCGTGTCAGCTTTTCAGTGCGTACCGTCTGCCCCAAGTCTTTTTTCAAAAAAGTGTACAGACACATAGCAAGCATGATGACCAACATCGCCGGTTTCATGTATTGCACGGGGAAATACACCACCGTTTTCGCGCCCAAATATGAAGCAGCAAACGCCAACGCCGCCGCAGGCAACAGCATTTTCCACGGCACGGGGATTCGGCGCAGATATTGCCCCGTCGCGGTTAACGTGCCGCAACAGGAAGCAAATTTATTGACACCCATCACTGAAGCCACAGGTATAGCGTTTGGCAATAGGTTGAACAATCCGGGAATCTGCAACAGCCCTCCGCCGCCAACGGCCGCATCCATCAGCCCGGCGGCAAAGCCGACCAATACCAGATAATAAAAAAACGAATCTGCAAGCATAATGCCCATCTCAAAAAAGCAAAGCGATTTTGCGCGTGTTTGCCTGTCCTGACAACCTACAAGGCCGTCTGAAAACCATACGTTCAGACGGCCTTTTGTTATTTGGCAATGTTTACAGCTTATTGCTTACGCTTGTCCCACCATGCAAACAAGTTGCCCAAAACCGTTCCCGATACAGAGTGCCAAACGCAGGCAACGGCGGCGGCAACGGCAGACTCGGCATTGCCGGGGAAGAATTTAGCACTCAAACCGGTGGCAAGTCCGGCATTTTGTACGCCAACTTCGATGGCAAGGGTGCGTTTTTTGGCGGTGTTCATGTCGGTCAGCGCACCGCTGTAATAGCCGAGGATGTAGCCGCCGATGTTGTGGGCAGCGATGGCGAGTACCATCACGAAAGCGGATTCAGCAAAGCGGTGTCCGTGAACGGCAGCAACGCCGCCGACAATGCAGGCAAACGCGACAACGGCAACGGCAGGCATAATCGCGCGTACGTCTTCAAACCAATGTTTTTTATGCAGCAAGATATTGGCGGCAGAGCCGATAACGACAGGCAGCAGGGTAACGAGCAACATAAACTTGAACATACCCCAGCCGTCCATTTCGACGGTTTGACCAACAAGATAAGTCATCCACAATGGCGTCATCACAGGAGCGAGGACGGTAGAAACAGTCGTCATGCCAACCGAAAAGGCAACATCGCCTTTAGCCAAAAAACTCATGATATTGGACGAAACACCGCCCGGACAAGTACCGACCAAAACCAAACCCAGCGTCAATCCGGGCGAAAGGTCAAAGGCTTTGGCAATGCCGATGGCGAGCAGCGGCATGATGGTGTATTGGGCGATGGCGCCGATGAAAATGTCGAGCGGACGTTGCGCCAAAATTTGATAATCCTCTTTGCCTAAAGTCATGCCCATACTGAGCATGATAATGCCGAGTACGACAACTTGCGTATCGCCTTTCACCCACGAAAAAGTGGCAGGTTCGATAAAGGCGATGATGGAGGCAAGGACGATAATCAGGGCGGTGAAGCGGGTCATTTGCCGACTGATAGCGGTCAGAAAGTTCATTATTTTTCTCCTGTGTATGTTTTTATCATGACAGTAATTATCATAATTTAACACATGTTAACTCTTGTGTGCAATTACAGTAACGAAACAGGAAATCCGCCATCCAATAATGTTTAAAAACACACCACACCGATTCCACCCAATATCAACACAAAGGCCGTCTGAAACCTTTTCAGACGGCCTTATCCTATCCGTTCATGATCGATTTATTCGATATTTTGAACCTGTTCGCGCATTTGTTCGATCAAGACTTTCAGTTCTACCGATGCTTGCGTACATTCGGCGGCGATGGCTTTGCTGCCCAAGGTATTAGCTTCACGATTCAACTCTTGCATCAAGAAGTCTAAGCGTTTGCCTGCGCTGCCCTTGCCTTCGGTAACAATGCGGCGCACTTCTGCGATATGGGTGCGCAAACGGCTGAATTCTTCATCCACATCAGATTTCTGAATAAACAAAGCAAATTCCTGTTGCAGGCGGTCATTGTCGATGTTGCCGACGGCTTCCGCCAAACGGGCTTTGACTTTATCCATATGCGCTTGCAGCAGGCTTGGGAACAGCTCGTTCAAAGCATCCACAATCTCTTCCATAGCGGTCAGACGTTGCAGCAAATGTTCGCCCAGTTTTTTGCCTTCACGTTTGCGGGCGGCTGTGAACTCTTTCAACGCGTCGGTCAATAAATCTTTAACACCTTTCGCCAAGGCCTCGGAGTCTTCGCTCTGACCTGCCAAAACGCCGGGGAAACGCAAAACGTCGGCCACGCTCAGCTTGCCGAAATTGTGTTCCTTACGCCATTCTTTGTTTAAATGCGCCAGCTGTGCGACCAAATCCTGATTGACTTCCAAAGTCTGTCCACCAGAAGCCGCATCTTGCAGCTGAACACGGCACTCCAATTTACCGCGTGCCACAGCCGCGGCAATCTGTTCGCGTAATGCGCCTTCCAAATAGCGCAGCTCTTCCGGCATACGGAATTGGACATCCAAATAACGATGGTTGACCGCGCGGATTTCCAAATTAATCCGCTTGCCGCCGCATTCGCCTGCGGCATTGGCAAAGCCGGTCATGCTGTGGATTTGAATAGTTCGTCTTGTAGCCATGGTTTTACTCCGTTTCCAAATACGAGTGAAAGTATGGACACTATAACACACCCGACCGACGATTTTCAGACGGCCTTTGGTGCCAAATTCCTCTATAATTCAAGGCAACCTGTTTTTTATTCTCCCCAAAGGACCATCATGAGCGACTACACCCGCACCGGCCGCGCCGCCGACAGCCTGCGCAACATTAAAATCACCCCCAATTTCCTGCCACATGCCGATGGTTCCTGCCTTATCGAGTGCGGCAACACCAAAGTGATTTGCACGGCCTCCATCGACGAAAACGTTCCCCCTTTTCTGCGCGGTAAAGAACAAGGCTGGGTAACGGCCGAATACGGCATGTTGCCGGCTTCCACTGCCTCCCGTATGCGCCGTGAAGCCGCCGCAGGCAAACAGTCCGGCCGCACACAAGAAATCCAACGCCTGATCGGCCGCTCGCTACGCGCTGTCGTCGATATGGAAAAACTCGGCGAACGCCAAATCCTGATTGACTGCGACGTTATCCAAGCTGACGGCGGCACGCGTACCGCTTCCATTACTGGCGCCTACGTTGCCCTGCAAATCGCCGTAGACAAACTCCTTTCAGACGGCCTTATCAGCGAAAACCCCATCCGAGAAGCCGTTGCCGCCGTTTCTGCCGGCGTAGTGGGCGGTGTACCGCTTTTGGACTTGGACTATCCCGAAGATTCAGGCTGCGACAGCGACGTTAACATCATCATGACCGCATCCGGCAAAATCATCGAAATCCAAGGTACGGCCGAAGGCGCACCGTTTAGCATCGAAGAATTGGGCAAACTCATTGCCCTCGCGCATAAAGGCATTGCCGAATTGGTTCAACACCAGCAGGCAGCCCTTTTAGCCCGATAATCAGCAAGGCCGTCTGAAAACTTTCAGACGGCCTTTTTCAACAAAATCCTTTTATGCGCATTTACTCAAAAAAGCGCGTTCCATCCTTGAATTCCATGTAAAAAATAGTAATAATAACCCTTTTTCCAGCAAACCAAGCTGCCCGACAACCCCCACAAGAAAGCACGAAACATGGCGTTAATCGTACATAAATACGGCGGCACATCAGTAGGCTCGCCCGAACGCATCAAAAACGTAGCCAAACGTGTCGCCAAAGCCCGCGCCGAAGGACACGACATCGTAGTCGTCGTATCCGCCATGAGCGGAGAAACCAACCGACTGGTCGCACTGGCGCACGAAATGCAAGAACATCCCGATCCGCGCGAACTCGACGTCGTCCTTGCCACCGGCGAACAAGTGACCATCGGCCTGCTGGCCATGGCCCTGAAAGACATCGGCGTTGACGCCAAGAGCTACACCGGCTGGCAAGTCGCCCTCCAAACCGACACTTCCCACACCAAAGCCCGCATCGAAAACATCGACAACGAGAAAATGCGTGCCGATTTGGCCGCCGGAAAAGTCGTTATCGTAGCCGGTTTCCAAGGCATCAGCAGCGAAGGCAATATCTCAACCCTAGGCCGCGGCGGTTCGGACACCTCCGCCGTTGCCATCGCCGCAGCCCTCAAAGCCGACGAATGCCAAATTTACACCGACGTGGACGGCGTTTACACCACCGACCCGCGTGTCGTACCCGAAGCGCGCCGCATGGACACGGTTACATTTGAAGAAATGATCGAACTGGCCAGCCTCGGTTCAAAAGTTTTACAAATCCGCTCCGTAGAATTCGCCGGAAAATACAAAGTGCGCCTGCGCGTACTCAGCAGCCTGCAAGATGGCGGCAACGGCACCCTGATTACCTTTGAAGAGGACGACAACATGGAAAGAGCAGCCGTAACCGGTATCGCATTCGACAAAAACCAAGCACGCATCAACGTACGCGGCGTACCTGATAAACCCGGCGTTGCCTACCAAATCCTCGGCGCAGTTGCCGATGCCAACATCGAAGTCGACATGATCATCCAAAATGTCGGCAGCGAAGGCACAACCGATTTCTCCTTCACCGTTCCACGCGGTGACTACAAACAAACCATCGAACTGCTGCAACAACGCCAAGACAGCATCGGCGCCGCCTACATCGACGGCGACGACACCGTATGCAAAGTCTCCGCAGTCGGCTTGGGCATGCGTTCACACGTCGGCGTAGCAGCCAAAATCTTCCGCACCCTCGCAGAAGAAGGCATCAACATCCAAATGATTTCAACTTCCGAAATCAAAGTATCCGTCCTGATTGACGAAAAATACATGGAACTGGCCACCCGCGTTCTGCATAAAGCATTCGACTTAGGTAACTAATTCCAGCCTATTAAAAAGACCGTCTGAAACTTTATTGTTTTAGACGGCCTTTTATATTAAAACTTTGCTGTTTCAATACTCAATCCTTCCCTTCTCTCGAAAAATGCTCAATCTCAAATTCGCTCTGACGATAAGCTCGGAAACGGTCTCGGGCTTCGGCTAAATCTTCCAAGCTGTTGCCTACAATTTCAAGGATACGGTTTGGAATGGCCGGGGCTTGGCTCCAAAAATCGGCAGACAGGTTCAAAACCGTGCAATCTTGCGGAATATTCGGCAATGCGTTTCCAAACGCAAGCAATACCGGCGTTTCAGACGGCATGGGGTCGGTAGGCAGCCAGACTTCATGCGGAATAAAGCTTTCGGGAATCTGCTGCCATAAATCAACGTCTAGTTGCTGCACTGCCGCAGAAGAATCCGACCACACCAAAATCTGCCCGCCATCGCGTATGGCGCGCGCAATCAGGCGGCAGGCAAAGGCGGCCGGTTGGGCGACGTGTGTATAAAAAGTGGCTTTAGGCATGGCGTATTCTTTCGTTTGAGCAATAGATTTGCCGTTTTCAGACGGCCTTTTTGGTTTTCAACAATCTCAAGGCATTGCCCAACACCAGCAGCGAGCTGAAACTCATGCCGAGCGCGGCGATCCACGGGGTCACGTAACCAAATACGGCCAGAGGAACGGCAACCAGATTGTATGCGCTCGCCCAAGTCAGGTTTTGGCGGATGATTTGATGGGTGCGGCGTGCCTGTTCCATCATCACGGGCAAAACGTTTAAATCGTCATTGAGCAAAACCACATCGGCACCGTCTCGCGCTACATCGACACTCGTGGCCACGGCGGCCGATACGTCGGCTTGGGCAAGGACGGGGGCATCGTTGATACCGTCGCCGATCATCATGACTTTACGCCCTTGTTTTTGCAGATTTTCTACATAAGCCAGCTTGTCTTCAGGCGTGGCTTCGGCACGATAGGCATCCAAGCCTAGCTCTTGCGCGACTTGGGCTACGGCAGCCTGACGGTCGCCGCTTAAAAGGTGCAGACGGATGCCGTGTTGTTTTAGGTTTTGCAACATTTCAGTGGCGCTGTCTTTGATTTGGTCTTCCAGCAAAAAGGCCGTCTGAAAACCGCTTTGATTGCCCAAGAAAATAATGCCGCCCGTGTGGTCGATATGGGCAAATGTTTCAGGCAGATTACCGGCAATTTCCGAAACAAACGCCGCTTTGCCCAAAGCCCACACTTGGGTTTCGCCATCAAATTCGATTTGCGCGCTGACACCATGTCCGATACGGTTGACCCGTTGCTGCACTTTCACATCAAGCGCGGATACCAGGCCGTCTGAAAGCGTATGGTTCAAAATAGCACGGGCGATGGGGTGTTCGGATTGCCGTTCCAATGCTTGGGCGATAGCAAGGGCTTGGGCTTCGTTCAGACGGCCTGTGCGCAACATACGGTTGACGGAAAGCTGCCCTTTGGTCAGCGTACCGGTTTTGTCGAACACGACGTCGTCAATTTGGGCAAGCGTTTCCAAACTTTGTTTGCCGCTGATGAGAATGCCGTCTTTGGCCAGCGCACCGGTCGAAGCGGCCAGCGCGGTCGGAGTCGCGAGCGACAAGGCACACGGGCAGGTAATGACCAGCAGGGCAACGGTAATCCACAAGGCAGTGTGTGCGTCTGCATACCAAGCCCAGCCGATAAAAACGGGAATCGCAAGCAAAAGTTCGCCAAACACAAAACTGGATGCGTATTTTTCGGCCAACTCGGCGGCACGCGGTTTTTGCGCCAGCGCACGGTCGAGCAGTTTAACGATATGGGACAAACGCGTGTTGCCGCCGGTATGATCGGTGCGGATGATTAAAGGGCTGCTGGTGTTGAGCGTGCCGGCGGTTACTTTTTCAGACGGCCTTTTCACAATGGGCAGGCTTTCGCCGGTCAACATGGCTTCGTTAACTTCACTCTCACCGGACAAAACCGTACCATCCACCGGAATGACTTCGCCGGGTTTCACAACAATCGTATCGCCGATATTGAGGCGGACGACCGCGGCTTCCTCGATGGCATCGCTTTCAGGATAAGACGGCAAACGGTGGCAGAATGCCGGAACCAGTTTGACCAACCGCTCCGCCGCATCGCCTGCTTTGCGTCGGGCAATCTGTTCCATAAAACGCCCGCCCAACAGGAAAAACAGCAACATGGCGATGGATTCAAAATACATGCCCTGCCCTGCGTTGGTAGCCAAGCTGTAAATACCGGCGATAAAGGTCATCACAATGGCAATGGCAATCGGCGTATCCATGCCGACACGGCGGTTTTTCCAGTCGCGCCATGCGCCGCGGTAAAACGGCAACGCGCTGTAAAACACAACGGGCAACACCATCAAAAAGCCGCCCCAATGCAGGATTTCCAAATAAAGCGGCTCGATGTCGCCACCGTAAAAATAAGTCGGCAGGGCAAACATCATCGTCTGCATCATACCCAGACCGGCCACGGCCAATCTGACGATAAACTGTTTGCGTTCCTTCTGCGCCTGCGCTTCGATTTTTTGCGCATCATAAGGCGCGGCGGTATAACCGGTTTGGCGGATTTTCAGCAGAATGTCTGACAATTCGATATGGGCGCTGTCCCATACCACGCGGCAGCGGTGGGTGCTGTAATTCAAATCCACACGTACCACGCCCTTCATACGCAACAACTGTTGTTCAATCAGCCACACACACGCGGCGCAGGTAATGCCGCCCAGCATCAATACCGCCTCGCGCTCATCCCCTGCGCCGACCTCGACAAAATCAGCCTGCACTTCGGGCAAATCATATAGCTTTAATTGCGACAACACTTCCGGCGGCGGCAATTCGGATTTTTCCGCGTCGGCGGTACGCTGTTTGTAATAATTGCCCAAACCTGCATCAATAATGCTCTGCGCTACCGCTTGGCAACCGGCGCAGCAGGTTTCGTGTTCTTCGTCTTCAAAACGAACCGTCAGATGCAGATGTTCCGGGACTTCAAGTCCGCAATGAAAGCAGTTTTTTTGGGGATGTGTGGGAGATGTCATAATGTGTTCGATTTATTTTTCAGACGGCCTGAAACAATCATCTCAGGGTGTTACATTTTAGCAAAAAGCGTTTTTCCGCCTCATTTCATTTACTTTTGAATTAATAGACTGTCGAATTTTATAAAAAACATAGAAAACAAAGTATTGACCGTTTGTCAAATGATGAACGGTAACATATAAATACCGTTTATCTTTAAAAACTTCCAATTATTTTAATGTAAAAATGGAACTTTTTTAAAAATTACAATACATTTTTTATTGACCTCAATCCACTTAAGCAGCATACTTTAGGCATTCCGCGAAGACGGAAATAAAAAAACACACATTTACTTATAAAACTAACTTATTGGGAAACCTCACCATGATTGATCGCCTTATGCCTATCTTTGCCGTTATCGGCATTTTGTCCAGCACCGTATACCTGAGCCTCGCCGCTTGGATGCTTTACGAAAGCGTGTTCAAAAAGAAAAGCCCTCTGTCGGCATAATCCTCGGATTTAAAATTTTACGGTAAGGCCGTCTGAACATTCAGACGGCCTTGTTTCATTCCATACTATCAATCACTTGGCTGTACGGCCAATTCAATCATTGCTTCGCGCAAACCGTCCAAGCCCAAACTTTCTGCAACGGAAACATTCACACCGACGGCATGCCCGGAATTGTCGCGCAAAATGCCTGCTTCACGCATACCCGACGGCAGCAAATCGATTTTGTTGTACACCACCAATTGCGGAATTTCATGCGCGCCGATTTCTTCCAAGACTTCGTTGACATCGTCCATCTGCCGTTCAAAATCGGGATTGGACGCATCGACGACGTGCAGCAGCACATCCGCCATCGCCGTCTCTTCCAAAGTAGCAGAAAACGCCGACACCAGCTTGTGCGGCAAATCACGGACGAAGCCGACGGTATCGGTCAAAATCACGCTCGCCTCGTGCGACAGGAAAAGCCGACGCGCAGTGGTATCCAAAGTGGCGAACAATTGATCTTTCGCCAATACGTCCGCTTTGGTCAGGCGGTTGAACAGGCTGGATTTTCCGGCATTGGTATAGCCGACAATGGCAAAGGTTTTCAGACGGCCGCTCATGCGCGATTTGCGGCGCGTGGCGCGTTGTTTGCGGACATCGGCAAGCTGTTTTTTCAATGCCGTGATTTTTTGTCCGATTAAACGGCGGTCGGTTTCCAACTGGGTTTCACCCGGCCCTTTCAAGCCGATACCGCCCTTCTGACTTTGTAAATGTCCATAACCGCGCACCAGCCGTCCGCTCAAATGGTTCAACTGAGCCAGCTCCACCTGCAACTTACCTTCCTGCGATTGGGCGCGTTTGGCAAAAATCGCCAAAATCAAACCCACTCTGTCGAGGACGCGGCATTGAAGCTCTTTTTCCAGATTACGCTCTTGTGTCGGCGTGAGTTCGTGGTTGAACACGACCAGCCCGACATCATGCTGCTTAACCACTGCCGCCAACTCTTCCGCCTTGCCCGTACCGACAAACAAAGCCGGATGCGGTTTATCGCGACGTGAAGTTTCGATAGAAACCAAATCGCCGCCAGCCGCGTTTACCAATTCTGCCGCTTCGGTCAAGGCCGTCTGAAAGCCGCGCTCGCGCGTTTCGTTTGCGCCGGAATAGTCCGCCGTCAGCATCACGCCGACCAAGAGGACGCGTTCGGGCTTTTCCAAAGATTTATCGACGGAAAACAGATTGCGCTTGCTCAAAAAATTTCCTTTCAGACGGCCTGACGGCTGGGTCAAAGTCCTGATTAACGGTTTTTCAAAATATCGGCAAAATATTCGGCCACTTCTGCCAAACGTCCGCCCTGCTCGGCATAAGGCTGCATGACGGCTACCAGCTGCTCCAATACTTCGCGCGTTTCGGTTTGCGCGTGTTCGCGGTAGAGCCACATATTTTGCATGGTCACCGTGGTCAATGCCTCGCGTACATTCAGCAAGAGCAAGTGTCGGCAAGACTCATAGCCTTGGCGCAAATCGCCGGCCGCATAAGCGGTAACCGACAATTCATAGTCGATGTCCAACTGATAAACATTGCTTTGGACAAAAAGAATATCGTCTTTCGGGAACGGAATGCGTTTCGCCATCAGGCCGATTGCATGGGAAATACGGTATTTCCCTTCCTGACGCAGCATGGTTTGCGCAAGGTAGAGGCACTCGGCGCGTCGCGGGTTGTAATCGTAGCCTGCCAACCAAGTCGCCAAGGCTTCATCGCGTTTGCCCATTAATTTGTAGCACTCGCCCAGCTGTTGGTAAGAAACCGTTACTTCCTCGATCCAACCGCCCAACTCGATGCGTTTTTTAAACCATTCGCTCGCACGCTCGGGCATATCAGAATCCCAATAAGAGCGTGCCGCATAAAAGGCGTAACGCGGTTTCAGGTCTTCATCTTCAGGGCTGTAAAACGCTTTTTCCAAAGAAACGGCGTCAAGCAGGTATTTGTTCGCCATATTGCTGCGTGCGCCGAAACGGCCGCTGAGGACCGTATAGTCGCCATGAAGCGTGGCTTCGCTGGTATCTTGTTTGTCGGTTTCGATAAACTCGTGCAAGACGCCGCGCCAGTAGAATGTACCGTCATTGCGCAACAACAGCGGACGGTAATAAACCACGCCGCCCATGGCATTTCTCATGCGGAGGCGGTAACGGTCGGCGGTCAGCTCGGGCAATTCCAATTTGCCTTCAAAGCGGTCGTCCGCATCAAAAATCAACACGTAATCGGTTTTGTCTTTTGCGTGTTTCAAAGCCTGATTGCGGTTGTATGCAAAATTTTGCCAACCATCATGATGAATCTCGCCTGCGATGCCCTTTGCATCGAAAAAGCGGCGGATCACGCCGGCGGTATCATCGGTCGAACCGGTGTCGCTGATGACATAGTAGTCAAGTTTGATGTGGTCGGTGATGTTGGTCAGTGTTTCTTCGATGATTGCCGCTTCGTTTTTGACAATCATATTCAAGCAGATGGTTTGGGACATTTTCAATAGCCGCATTGGTTTGGAAAGGTATTATTTTACTTTAGCATTTTGTTTTTTGCACACAAAATACTCAGGCCGTCTGAAGATTGCCTTTCAGACGGCCTGAAGTTTATTTTGCCTTATCTTTTTTCCTGACGACGTATCAGATACACCGCCAACAGCGCAAACAAAACCGTCGGCAATGCGCCCGCCAAAAACGGCGGCACGCCGTACAACTGACTGGTAAAGCCGAAGAGCCGTCCGGCAAAGTGGAACAGCAAACCAAGGCAGATACCGCCGAAGAGTTTCAAGCCCATATTGCCGTGGCGCGTGGTTTGCGGGGTAAAGGCGAAGGCAACAAGCGCCATCACCCATGCGGCAACGGGATACACCAGCTTGCGCCACCATGCGATGGCATAAACTTGGGTATTTTGGTTGTTTTTTTCCAGATGGTCGATGTAGGTGGTCAATTCGCCGACAGACATTTGGTCAGGCTTGACGAGCAATACATCCATCAGGTTGCGTTTGACGGAAATCGGCCAGTTTTCTTCGGCGGCAGTAGAAACCTCGACTTTATCTTCGCCCAATATACTGCGGCGGATATTTTTCAGCTGCCAGCTGCCATCGGGATTCAAAACCGCTGATTCGGCTTCTGCCGCTTGGATCAGTTCGTTTTTATCGTTGCGCTGCCAAATTTTGATGCCCAAAAGCGTATGGTCGGGCAACATTTCGCGCACGTTGATAATGCTGTTTTTTTCTTTCAGCCAAAGGCCGGTATTGCCGGTACTGATTTTGCCGTTGATGGCCGCGGCTTTGATGTTTTCGGCTTTTTGGCTCAGCGCGGGGGCGACCCATTCGCCGAGCGCAACGGTGGCAATGGCGAAAATCAAACCGAACTGCGACAGAATCAACAGCAGCTTTTTGGTACTCATGCCGCTGGCTTTGATAACGGTCAGCTCGCTGCCGGAAGCCAGTTGGCTGAGGGAAATCAGGCCGCCGATCAAAACGGCAAGCGGCATCAGTTCATATGCGCGCGCAGGCATCTGCATTAAAACATACTGCCCCAATTTTGCGCCGTTATAGCTGCCCTTTCCAAGATCGCCGACTTCGTTGATGATTTCAAAAAAGCTGTACAAAGCGAGGAAGGCAAGGAGGGCGTAAACCGCCATAACCGCCATTTGACGGATGATGTAACGTGAAATCAGGTTCATTTTCCGCCTTTCAATGTCAGACTTTTGGCAACCGCCTGCCAGAAGGGTTGGCTAGGCATACTGCGCACGCGCAGCAGGACGACGGCAATCACAAACATGATGATGTGCATAGGCAGCAGTCCGAGCCAGAAATGGATTTTGCCGTCTTCCACGGCATTACGCAGGAAGGTCAGCCCGTTTTGGTAAACCAAAAACAAACCGATGGCAATCAGGATATTGTAGGTGTGGCCGCTGCGCGGATTGAAATAGGAAAGCGGCACGGCAAGCAGGCACAACAACAAAACGCTGACGGTCAAGGAAATACGCCACATTAATTCCGCCTGGTGTTGGGGATTGCTGCTGCCAATCAGTTGGGCGGTCGGAATGGTACGGCGGTGTGATACAGGGTCGATGAGTTTGGGCGTGGTGCTGATAATCAGGCTGAGGTGTTGGAAAGAAACGCGGTTGTAATCGGCTTTACCGGGCGTACCGCTGTAACGGTAGCCGTCGCGTAATTCAAGCGTGCGTTTGTTGTCGGTCAGCGAAAAATTGCCCTCTTTGGCAAAAACGATGTTGTCGTTGCCGTTTTTGTCCTGCTCGCGCAGGAACAGGTTTTTCATGATACCTGATTCGGTATCGAAGGTTTCGACAAAATAAACCCTGCCGTTGCGCTTGCCCAAGTTATTGAACTCGCCGGCTTCCACCAAAGACAATTCCTGCTTCTGCTTCAAAATTTCGGCATATTCGCGGCTGCGCAATTCTGCCCACGGCATCACCCAAAGCTGCATGACGGCAATCAAAATGGCAAACGGCACGGCAAACTGCATGACCGGGCGTATCCATTGTTTCAATGCCAATCCGCAAGAAAGCCAGACCGACATCTCGCTGTCGCGCCAGTAGCGGGTCAATACGGTCAACGTACTGATAAATGCGGTCAATACCAGCAAAAGCGGGGTCATTCCGATTACCCAAAAGCCGACCAAGGCCAACACGGCATCGATGGCGACACGCCCGTCGGCTGCGCGGCCAAGCAGGTTAATGGCCTGCGTGGATACCAATACCGCCAAGAGGACGACAAAGATGCCGACGGCGGTAAAGGAAAGTTCTTTAATAAAGTTTCTTTGGTAAATCATAAGATTGAGCGTGGTATACGGTTTATGGGAAGCCTATATTTATTAATAAGGCTTCAGACGGCATGACACAAATGGAGTACAATGATTTTCATCTGTTCGGACGGTTGGTCAACAGGCCGTCTGAACAACCGACAACCGTACTAATCAGGAGAATAAACGTGAAATTTAGCACAAAAGCCGAAACTTTGCAGGCTCAACAGGCAGGTGCGCAATTATTTGTCTGCACCGACGCATCGCAACTGAGTAACCCGACTGCCCTCGCCCTCTTCGCTTCCCTTGAAGAAGGTCAAAATTTCGCCGACACCAAAATCCCGACGAACAACGGTTTGCAAGCCATTGCCGTCGCCCACCTCGCTAAAACCGACCGCGCCGCGTTGAACAAAGCCGCAGCCGAAGCCGCCAAATGGGCGCAAAATCAAGAAATGGTCAATGTGGACGTTCATGCCTTTGAAGAAGCGCAAGCCGCAGCCGTTGCCGAAGCGTTTGCGATTGCGTTCGGCAATGCCGCCTACCGTTTCGACCGCTACAAAAAAGAAGCCAAACCGGCCAAATTTGCAGAAGCCGTGTTCCACAGCGCACACGAAACCGCCGTCAAAGAAGCCCTACGCGTTGCCGAAGCGCAGGTTTACGGACAAAGCCTCTGCCGCGACTTGGGCAATGCCGCACCCAACGAATGCACGCCTGAATTCCTCGCGCGTACCGCCAAAGCCGAAGCCGAAAAATTGGGCGCACACGCCAAAATCATTGAAAAAGACTACATCAAAGAAAACATGGGTTCGTTCTGGTCTGTCGCCAAAGGCAGCGTGGAAGATCCTTATCTGATTGAATTGAGCTACTTCGGCGCGGCCGACAAAGAAGCCGCGCCTGTGGTATTGGTCGGCAAAGGCATTACCTTCGACACCGGCGGCATTTCCCTCAAACCCGGCCTGAACATGGACGAAATGAAGTTCGATATGTGCGGCGCGGCAACCGTCATCAGTACCTTCTGCGCCGCCGTCAAACTGCAACTGCCGATCAACCTGATTGCCATCGTCGCCACTTGTGAAAACATGCCTTCCGGCGCGGCCAACAAACCGGGCGATGTCGTGAAAAGCATGAAAGGCTTGACCATCGAAGTGTTGAACACCGATGCCGAAGGCCGTCTGATTTTGTGTGACGCGCTCACTTACGCCGAACAATTCAAACCCAAAGCCGTTATCGACGTCGCCACCCTGACCGGCGCGTGCATTATCGCCCTGGGTCATGACGTCAGCGGCGTGATGGGCAACAATCAAGATTTGGTCGACAGCCTGCTCGCCGCCTCCCGCAACGTGGACGACAAAGCATGGCAACTGCCGCTCTTTGAGACCTACAAAGACCAACTCAAATCCAACTTTGCCGACATTCCAAACATCGGCACGCCGGGTGCAGGCACGATTACCGCCGCAACATTCCTGTCCTACTTTACCGAAGACTATCCATGGGCACACCTCGACATTGCGGGTACCGCATGGAAATCCGGCGGTGAAAAAGGCGCGACCGGCCGTCCTGTTCCTTTATTGTTGAACTATCTGCGCAATGTGAAATAAATCTTGGGTAAGCCTGCGGGGTTAATCGTTTCAACCCTGCAGGCCGTCTGAAAACGGAATCCGCATTATCTGACTCAACCTGACAAACGGAGAACCACCATGAAACCACTATTTGCCGCATTATCTGTCGCCCTTCTGCTCGGCACATCCATAAGCGCGCAAGCTGCCGAACAAACCGCCCCCACCGACCGCAGCATCCAAGTGTACAAAAAAGCCGACTTAGCAGAATGGAACCGCGAAAACGCAGCCAGAGGTCAAGGCCCCTTGCTCGGCAGCTTTGCCTTCACGCGCCATCAAACCGCCGACCAAGACGCATTCAAAGAAATCGGCTGGCTCACATTACCGCCGGGTGCTTCCATCGGCCAACACAAACATACCGGCAATGAAGACGTTTACATCATCGTATCCGGCAAAGGCCTGTTTACCGACAGTGAAGGCAAACAAACCGAAGTCGGCGCCGGCGACATTACCATCGCCCGCCCCGGCCAGTCCCACGCACTCAAAAATATCGGCAAAAAGCCGTTGGTATTCCTTGATCTGATTGCAGAGACCGCTGGCGCTAAAGCCGCCTAAACCAAGTAATGCTTTCAATGAAAGCAAACCATCTGCCATGACTTTCTGCCTTACCCAAACCAGGCAACAGAGAGATTGTTCCATTTTCATTTAAACCTACATACAAGCTAAAGGCCGTCTGAAAACCACGCTTCGTTTTCAGACGGCCTTTTTTTCTCAAAAATCTTATCATATAAATGATGCAATGTTATATAATAACAGCCTTTCAAAATATGATGAGAAACTAAAATGACACAAACCACACTCAAGCCCATTGTTTTATCTATTCTTTTAATCAGCGCCCCTATTCTCTCCCAAGCGCATGAAACCGAGCAGACGGTGGACTTGGAAACGGTCAACGTCGTCGGCAAAAGCCATCCGCGCGCCACTTCGGGGCTGCTGCACAGTTCGACCGCTTCCGACAAAATCATCGCCGGCGATACTTTGCGGCAAAAAGCCGTCAATCTCGGCGACGCGCTCAACGGCGTGCCGGGCGTCCATGCTTCGCAATACGGCGGCGGCGCGTCCGCGCCTGTGATACGCGGGCAGACGGGCAGACGGATTAAAGTGTTGAACCATCACGGCGAAACGGGTGACATGGCGGATTTCTCGCCCGACCATGCCCTGATGGTGGACACCGCCTTGTCGCAACAAGTCGAAATCCTGCGCGGGCCGGTAACGCTGTTGTACAGCTCGGGCAATGTGGCGGGGCTGGTGGATGTTGCCGACGGAAAAATCCCCGAAAAAATGCCTGAAAACGGCGTATCGGGTGAACTGGGGCTGCGTTTGAGCAGCGGCAATCTGGAAAAACTCACGTCCGGCGGCATCAATGTCGGACTGGGTAAAAACTTCGTGTTGCACACGGAAGGGCTGTACCGCAAATCGGGCGACTACGCTGTACCGCGTTACCACAAGGAAGAAGGTCGTCTGAAACGACTGCCCGACAGCCATGCCGATTCGCAAACGGGCAGCATCGGGCTGTCTTGGGTCGGCGAGAAAGGCTTTATCGGCGCGGCGTACAGCGACCGTCGCGACCGCTACGGCCTGCCTGCGCACAGCCACCTCTACGACGACTGCCACGCCGACATCATCTGGCAGAAAAGTTTGATTAACAAACGCTATTTGCAGCTTTATCCGCACCTGTTGACCGAAGAAGACGTCGATTACGACAATCCGGGCTTAAGCTGCGGCTTCCACGACGACGATAATGCACACGCGCACGCCCACAGCGGCAGACCGTGGATAGACCTGCGCAACAAACGCTACGAAATCCGCGCCGAATGGAAGCAGCCGCTCCCCGGCTTCGAAGCCCTGCGCGTGCATTTGAACCGTAACGACTACCGCCACGACGAAAAAGCGGGCGATGCAGTGGAAAACTTCTTTAAAAACAAAACGCAAAATGCCCGCATCGAATTGCGCCACCTGCCCATAGGTCGTCTGAAAGGCAGTTGGGGCGTGCAATACCTCACCCAACAATCCAGCGCGCTTTCCGCCATTCCCGAAACCGTCCAACAGCCGATGTTGATCGACAACGATGTGCATCATTACAGCTTTTTCGGTGTAGAACAGGCAAATTGGGACAACTTCTCGCTTGAAGGCGGCGTGCGCGTGGAAAAACAAAAAGCATCTATCCAGTACGACAAAGCCTTGATTGATCGGGAAAACTACTACAACCAACCCTTGCCCGACCTCGGCGCGCACCGCCAAACCGCCCGCTCGTTCGCGCTTTCCGGCAACTGGTATTTCACGCCACAACACAAACTCAGCCTGACCGCCTCCCATCAGGAACGCCTGCCGTCAACGCAAGAGCTGTACGCACACGGCAAACACGTTGCCACCAACACCTTTGAAGTCGGCAACAAACACCTCAACAAAGAGCGTTCCAACAACATCGAACTCGCGCTGGGCTACGAAGGCGACCGCTGGCAATACAATCTGGCACTCTACCGCAACCGCTTCGGCAACTACATCTACGCCCAAACCTTAAACGACGGACGCGGCCCCAAATCCATCGAAGACGACAGCGAAATGAAGCTCGTGCGCTACAACCAATCCGGCGCCGACTTCTACGGCGCGGAAGGCGAAATCTTCTTCAAACCCACACCGCGTTACCGCATCGGACTTTCCGGCGACTACGTCAGAGGTCGTCTGAAAAACCTTCCGTCGCTGCCCGGTAGGGAAGACGCCTACGGCAACCGCCCACTCATTGCCCAAGCCGACCAAAACGCCCCGCGCGTTCCAGCCGCGCGACTCGGCTTCCACCTGAATGCCGCGCTGACCGACCGCATCGATGCCCATCTCGACTACTACCGCGTGTTCGCCCAAAACAAACTCGCCCGCTACGAAACGCGCACGCCCGGACACCATATGCTCAACCTCGGCGCAAACTACCGCCGCAATACGCGCTATGGCGAGTGGAATTGGTACATCAAAGCCGACAACCTGCTCAACCAATCCGTTTACGCCCACAGCAGCTTCCTCTCTGATACGCCGCAAATGGGCCGTAGCTTTACCGGCGGTGTGAACGTGAAGTTTTAAAACTAGATAGGCAAACAAAAAAGGTTTTCAGACGGCCGTCTGAAAACCTTTTTCTTGTTTTAACCAATCATTCAAAACTGACTATTAATCTTTCAACACATCTTGCACAGCCGCTTGAATCTTAGCCGCCGCTGCTTCGATTTGCTGTTGTTCGGTAGATTGGCTTGCCACTGTTTCAACCGGAGCCGCTTGTGAAGTTGGGGCAGCTTGTGGAGCTGCGGCTTTAGGCTGAGATTCAGTTTGCGGCGCAGTCAGCGGCAAACGCGCCAATACAGTGCTGACGCCGGTAACTTTATCGCCAATCGCCACTTGAGCCTGCGCATCGACAGGCAGATACATATCCACGCGCGAACCAAAGCGGATAAAGCCATAGCGTTCGCCGCGAGACAGTTTCGCACCTGCTTGGGTGTAGCACAAAATACGGCGCGCCACCAAACCGGCCACTTGAACAAAAGTAATTTCACGACCAGAAGCCGTAGTCGCCAACACCGCATTGCGTTCGTTTTCCGTGCTGGCTTTATCCAAATCCGCATTCACGAATTTGCCTTTGTTATAGACCACTTTCGTTACCGTACAATCAGCAGGCGATTTTTGCGAATGCACGTTGAACACGTTCATAAAAATACTGATTTTCAAAGCATCGACATCACGATACGGATCGCGTGCGCGCTCAACCACCACGATACGGCCGTCAACCGGGCTCAACACCGCTTCAGGATTTAGCGGAATTTCACGCGCAGGGTCGCGGAAAAACTGCAGGGCAAATACGGTAAACACCCAAAACGGCAAAGACCACCAGCCGCAGCACATCGACACCAGCAGGCTCAAAGCCAAACCGCCGCCGATAATCGGCCAGCCCTCACGGGCGATAATCGGGTGGGGATACAAACGGTTCATCACTTATCCTTCATTTAATAATTTCAAAATTGCCGCCATTATATCTGAAACTCCAAACATTGAGGCCGTCTGAAATGTTCAGACGGCCGGTGTCTTTTGTAAAAAATACTCAACATAGATAAAGTTTCAGTTTCGGCAACACAATGACGCAGCGTCCTCAACAAGCAGCTCACACGCTCCAACAACCCGCCGCAAATATCATTTTGACCAAACCTCTGCCCTCGATTATCTCGACAAGCCCAATATGACCGCCAATACCAGCCAAATCCAATGCCGACGGCGCGATGTAGAAAACAAAGCGCGTTGAGACAGCAAACGCGTTTGGCTCAACTGATACGCCACATCGGCCAACATCACCAAACGATTAGTCTGCCGAGCATTACTTTCTTCCGCTTTACGCAGTTTCAAATTTTCCGCTTTAATCCGCAGCCGCACCAGCTTGGCTTCTAAAAGCAGCAGCTCGCGCTCTTCTTCATACTCCTGTTGCTTCATCGTCCGCATCCTTATCTATCTCACCGCGCAAATACGCAATATCCGATCGAATATCCTGCAAGGTTTCAGCCACACGACTGCCCTGCTCCCGATAGTCCGCCGATACTTTGCGGAACAATACGGCAATAATCAGCAGGCTTACAAAGAAAATGCCGAAAAACACCCACAAAGCCGCAACATCCGACAGCACGCGGTTCAAACCGAACAACAAACCGACCAAGCCCACCATCAACAGCGCGCCGGACAACACCAGCCAAATCGCCAACCGGAACACATTCTCCGCCTGACGCGTCAAATCCAAGCTCAATACCTGCAAACGCAGCAGCAGCAAATCCGCGCCCTGATTCAACAAAGCCTTGCCATGTTCAAAACGCTGGCGAATTCCCATCTTAACTATCCTTTTTTTTCAGGAAAACATAAGGCAGAGGCCGTCTGGACGGCGCAATGAAATCCATGATTTCATGTACACACCTGTTCAGACGGCCTTAACATATTCGCATTAACGGCGGTTCAACAACACACCGACAACCAAACCGGCCAATGCGGCAAAACCCATTGCATAATATGGTTTTTCATGTACCACTTCATCAGCTTGTTTGGCACCGCGTTTCAAGCGCGCACCAGCATCGGCTTCAAATTCGGCAAAACGCTCTTTGCCTTCTTTCAAACGCTCCTGAGCCGCTTCTTCAAACTGCTCGTATTTTTCACGCGCACGCTCGGCATGATGGCGCAGACGCTCGCCGGCCTCTTCTTCAAAACGGCTTAAACGTTCTTTAGCCACAGCCAATTTTTCTTCCAATTTGGCTCGGGCTTTGCTGCCCTCTTCTGAACCGGCTTCAACACTATTGCGGTACAACTCTTCCACATCATCCATCACTTCTCGGATGTCTTTCAGCAAAGCCTCGCGACGTGCTTCAAAATCGTGTTTTTTCATACTTTTCTCCTTGATACAGGTTGATATGGTTACAGACTATTTATCTATTAATAAATTATAACCGTTTATTCCGAAATAAACGTTAATTTAAATAAAATTAAGTGCTTATTCTGAAAATAACGAAATGGAATTTAAAAAAGGCCGTCTGAAAACTTCAGACGGCCTTTTCAATTCAGCTTAAAGACTTAAGTCTTATGCCAAACCTTTTGCTTTCAACACTTCCAGCATGGTAGTGCCCAGCTCGGCAGGGCTGCGGGTGTAAGCGATACCGGCTTTTTCGAAAGCGGCGAATTTTTCTTCGGCAGTACCTTTACCGCCGGAAATAATCGCACCGGCGTGGCCCATACGTTTGCCTTTAGGAGCGGTAACACCAGCAATGTAACCTACAACAGGTTTGGTTACGTTGGATTGGATGTATTCGGCTGCTTCTTCTTCCGCAGTACCGCCGATTTCACCGATCATGATGATGGCGTCGGTATCCGGGTCTTCTTGGAAGAGTTTCAGTGCGTCGATTTGGTTCATACCAGGAATCGGGTCGCCGCCGATACCGATACAGGTTGATTGACCCAAGCCCAGTTTGGTGGTTTGTGCCACGGCTTCGTAAGTCAATGTACCGGAACGGGAAATAATACCGATGCGGCCCGGAGTGTGGATGTGACCCGGCATAATACCGATTTTGCACTCACCCGGAGTAATCACGCCCGGGCAGTTAGGGCCGACCAAACGGGTACCGTTGCCGTTGGTTTCCAAGTAACGTTTGGCTTTGAGCATGTCCAAAGTAGGCACGCCTTCGGTAATCACAACGACCAAGCCTACGCCTGAATCAACGGCTTCAACGATAGAATCCAAAACAAACGGAGCTGGAACGTAAATTACAGATGCGTCCGCGCCGGTTTCTTTAACGGCTTCTTTCATGGTGTTGAATACAGGCAGATCCAAGTGGGTTTGACCGCCTTTACCTGGGGTAACGCCGCCGACAACTTTAGTGCCGTAAGCCAGAGCTTGTTCGGAGTGGAAAGTACCGTTTTTACCGGTGAAACCTTGAACCAATACTTTGGTGTCTTTATTAATCAATACGCTCATTCTTTTCTCCTTAGGCGTTTACGGCTGCAACAATTTTTTCGGCTGCGTCATTCAGGCCGTCTGCAGAAGTCAGTTTCAGACCTGATTCGTTCAGGATTTTCGCGCCGAGTTCGGCGTTGTTACCTTCCAAACGAACAACGACAGGAACGTTGACGTTGATTTCTTTAACGGCTGCCACGATGGCTTCCGCAATCATGTCGCAACGTACGATACCGCCGAAGATGTTGATCAATACGCCTTTAACGGATTTATCTTCCAAAATCAGTTTGAACGCTTCAACCACGCGGTCTTTGGTTGCGCCGCCACCAACGTCCAAGAAGTTGGCAGGTTGGCCGCCTTTGAGTTTGATGATGTCCATAGTGGCCATCGCCAAACCGGCACCGTTAACCATACAGCCGATGTTGCCTTCCAGGGCAACATAGTTCAGGTCGAATTCGGAAGCTTTCAGCTCACGTTCGTTTTCTTGAGATTTGTCGCGCAAAGCGGCAATTTTCGGCAGGCGGTAGAGCGCGTTGCTGTCGATACCGATTTTGCCGTCCACACAGGCCAAGTCGCCGTTTTCACGGACTGCCAATGGGTTTACTTCAAACAGGGCGAAGTCGTTTTCGATAAACGCTTTGTACGCACCGGTCATCAGTTTGACGAACTCGTTGATTTGTTTGTCTTTCAAGCCCAGTTGGAACGCAACTTCGCGAGCTTGGCAAGGTTGCAGGCCAACCAGCGGATCAACGGTTACTTTGAAGATTTTTTCAGGAGTTTCGGCAGCAACTTTTTCGATTTCCACGCCGCCTTCGGTAGAAGCCATGAATGTAATGCGGCGGGTAGAACGGTCAACCACTGCACCCAAGTACAGCTCGGTTTGAACAGGATACATGTCTTCGCAAACCAAAACGCTGTTGACAGGTTGGCCGTTGGCATCGGTTTGGTAAGTTACCAAGTTGGTGCCAATCAGGCTTTCAGCCACTTCTTTAGCTTCTTCGCGGCTTTTAACGACTTTTACGCCGCCCGCTTTACCGCGGCCGCCGGCGTGTACTTGTGCTTTGACAACAGCGAATTTGCCGCCCAATTTGTCGTAAGCTGCAGCGGCTTCTTCGCCGTTGTGTGCCAAAATACCGCCTTGTACGGGCAAACCGTAGCTAGCCAGCAGTTCTTTAGCCTGATACTCGTGTAAATTCATGGATTTCTCCTTAAGGTGAGTGGGTTTTAGGAATCGCCCTGCGGCCAATCCCATATTTTCAGACGGCCCTACTATTTACTGAAGGGCAACCACATCCGCGCCAGCAGATACATGGCTGCACCGCCGCCCCCGAGAATAAAAAAGACGATGCCTTTTTTACGCGAATTCGGGCAGAGCAGATAAACGGCAAGGCTGAAACTGATAAACAACAATGCCACGCGCCAAACCAATTCTTTATCTTTGAAACGGTTGAGCGTATAAGTTTCGGTCATCATCACATACATCTGCCACAATGCGGCCATACACATGCTGATGATGCCCGCCGGTATAAAGAAAATACCGACTATTTCTTTGTTCATAATGAATGTAAATGCTGTTTGTTTGTCTGACGGAATTATAAATCAGAAAACGGAGCTCTCGGAACATTCAATTTGTCGAAGGCCTTAAGGCCGTCTGAAAAGTTTCAGACGGCCTTAATGTCTATCAACCGTGCAAAGCGCGTTTGTCGGCCGCCAATGCAGCTTCGTGAACCACTTCGGACAAGGTTGGGTGGGCATGGATAATGCGGGCGATGTCTTCGCTGCTGGCGAAGAATTCGAGCGCAGTCACGCCTTCGGTAACCAATTCGCTGACAACCGGGCCGATCATGTGTACGCCCAAGATGCGGTCGGTTTTGGCATCTGCCAATACTTTAACCGTACCTTTGGCTTTGCCCATTGCCAATGCGCGACCATTCGCACCGAAACCTGAAGTACCTTTTTTGTACTCCACACCTTCGGCTTTGAGCTGCTCTTCGGTTTTACCCACCCAAGCGATTTCAGGGTCGGTGTAAATAACAAACGGTACGTTGTTGAAATCGATATGCGGTTTTTGACCGGCAATGCGCTCGGCAACGGCAACGCCTTCGTCGCTGGCTTTGTGTGCCAACATTGGGCCGCGAACCACGTCGCCGATTGCCCATACGTTAGGCAGGTTGGTACGGCATTCGCCATCTACCTTGATAAAGCCGCGCTCGTCTTTTTCCAAACCTACGGCTTCGGCGTTCAGGCCTTTGGTGTTTGGAATACGGCCGATGGCAACGATCAATTTATCGAATACTTCGGTTTTGGCTTCTCCGGCAGCTGTTTCGTAAGCAACGGAAACGCCTTTGCCTTCAGATTTGATGTCGCCGATTTTGACGCCCAATTCAATGCTCAGGCCTTGCTCTTTGGTGAAGTATTTGAAGGCTTCTTTGGCGATTTGTTGGTCGGCGGCAGCCAGGAAGGTCGGCGCGGCTTCAAGAATGGTAACTTCTGCGCCCACGCGGTTCCATACGGAACCCATTTCCAAACCAATCACGCCGGAACCGATCACGCCGAGTTTGGCAGGAACTTCGGTCAGGTTTAATGCGCCTTCGTTGTCCAATACGTTCACATTGTCGATAGCGACTTGTGGCAGCGGACGCGGTACGGAACCGGTTGCTACGATGACGTGTTTGGCTTCGATAACGGTTTTCTCGCCTTTGTTATCAATTTCGATTTGATAGGCATCGCCATTTTTACCGGCAAAGGAAGCAGTACCGAACAGGCTGGTTACTTTGTTTTTTTGGAACAGGAATTTCACGCCGCCGGTCAGCTTGGTCACGATGGCATCTTTGCGCTCAATCATTTTGGCCGCGTCGAATTTTACGTCGCCGACAGTGATACCGTGTTCTGCAAAATCGTGTTGCGCAGCGTGGAAATGTTCGCTGGATTGCAACAGGGCTTTGGAAGGGATGCAACCTACGTTCAAGCAAGTACCGCCCAATGCAGGGGCATTGCCTGCTTTGTTAACGCCTGCATCGACGCAAGCGGTTTTGAAACCCAGTTGCGCGGCACGAATGGCGGCAACGTATCCGCCCGGGCCTGCACCAATCACTACTACATCATATTGAGACATCGTGTCATCCTTTGCTTTTGCAGTATCTCAAAATAAAAACGATACTTTTTGTTTCTTTTTTATTTTGAATGACTGCGTTTTGATGGTTTTAAGAAAAGGCCGTCTGAAAGTCCATATCTGCCGATTCATTCGAATCAAATGTTTCAGACGGCCTCAATCGTTTGTTGAGCCTATTGTAGCACGATACTACATTACGCTACATCTAAATAAAAATTCAGACGGCCTTTTCATTAACAAATAAAAGGCCGTCTGAAACGATTACAGATCCAACAACAGGCGAGCTGGGTCTTCCAACGCGTCTTTAATGGCTACCAAGGTCAATACAGCTTCGCGGCCGTCAATGATACGGTGATCGTAAGACAGAGCCAGATACATCATCGGACGGACAACAACTTGGCCGTTTTCAACCACGGCGCGCTCTTTAGTGGCGTGCATACCCAAAATTGCAGATTGAGGCGGGTTGATGATCGGGGTAGACATCATAGAACCAAAGGTACCGCCGTTGGTAATACTGAATGTACCGCCGGTCAAATCTTCAATAGCGATTTTGCCATCTTTGGCTTTTTTCGCGTAATCAACAATTGCTTGTTCGATGTCAGCAATGCTCATTTGGTCGGCATCGCGCAGGATTGGCACAACCAAACCGCGTGGGCTGCCAATCGCGATACCGATGTCGAAGTAGCCATGGTACACGATGTCTTTGCCGTCAACAGAAGCATTCACAACCGGATATTTTTTCAGGGCGGCAACAGCGGCTTTAACGAAGAAGGACATAAAGCCCAGTTTTACGCCGTGTTCTTTCTCGAATTTATCTTTGTACTTCGCACGCAAGTCCATGATTGGTTTCATGTTGACTTCATTGAATGTAGTCAAAATAGCGTTTTCTTGTTGAGAAGCCAGGAGGCGTTCTGCAACACGGGCTCGCAGGCGGCTCATTGGTACGCGTTCCTCAGGACGCGCGCCGGCAGGAAGTGCAACGGCAGGAAGTGCAACGGCAGGAGCAGCGGCTGCGGCAGGTTTGGCAGCGGCATTTTGTACGTCTTCTTTCAATACGCGACCGTCACGGCCGGAACCTTGCAATGTGTTCACGTCAACACCGGTCTCGGCAGCCAGTTTGGCGGCGGCAGGCATAGCGGCGTTGTTTTGTGCAGCAGCAGGAGCAGCGGCTGGGGCTGCTTCGACAGGAGCGGCTGCAGGTGCTTCAGCAGCGTCAGTAGCAGCTGTATCGATGCGTGCCAAAACTTGGTCGGCAACAACGGTCTCACCGTCTTGCGCTACGATTTCAACCAATACGCCGGCTTGTGGAGAAGGTACTTCCAAAACCACTTTGTCAGTTTCGATATCGATCAGGATTTCGTCACGGGCAACTGCTTCGCCAACTTTTTTCTTCCATTCCAAGAGCGTGCCTTCAGATACGCTTTCAGACAGCATAGGTACTTTTACATCAATAATCATTTTGTGTCTCCAATGGCCCTTTCAGACGGCCTGTTGTGTGTTTTTAATTCTGCATATGGGCATTCCGCCTGAGCAGCCTCAGACGGAATGCCACTTGGTTTACAACGCCAAAGCGTCTTCAACCAATTGTTTCAATTGAGCAATGTGTTTGCTTGAGTAGCCCACTGCAGGCGATGCGCTGCTTGGACGACCGGCATAAGACAGTTTTTGCTCTTCGCTGATAACATCTTCGATGCGGTGGCGGATTTGGTAGAACGCACCTTGGTTTTTCGGCTCTTCTTGCGCCCAAACCACAGATTTTGCGTTCGGATATTTCGCCAGTTCAGCTTTAACCTCGTCGTATGGGAATGGATACAGCTGCTCAACGCGGACGATAGCAACATCATCTTCTAGTTTACGCTCGGCACGGCCAGCTTCCAAGTCATAGTAAACCTGACCGGCACACAATACCACGCGTTTCACGCTGTCGTTGCTTGCGTGTTCTGCGGTATCGCCGATAACCGGACGGAAAGTCGAACCTTCGGTGAAGTTTTCCAGCGGGCTCATTGCACCTTTGAAGCGCAACAGGCGTTTGGACATGAAAATCACCAGAGGTTTACGGTATGAACCCAAGACTTGACGTTGCAAGATGTGGAACATTTGCGACGCTTCAGACGGCATGATGACTTGCATATTGTTCTCGGAACACAGTTGCAACCAACGTTCTACGCGTGCAGAAGAGTGTTCAGGACCTTGACCGTCGTAGCCGTGCGGCAGGATGGTGGTCAGACCGCACAAACGACCCCATTTGGTTTCGCCTGAAGACAGGAATTGGTCAATAGTCACTTGTGCGCCGTTGGCGAAGTCACCGAATTGAGCTTCCCAAATGGTCAGCTTGTCAGGAGCGGAGCAGGCAAAGCCATACTCGAACGCCATCACGGCTTCTTCGTTCAAAATGGAGTCGATGACCAGGAACTCGCCCATGCCTTCGCCCATATGGCGCAGAGGAACATAAGTACCGTCGTCCCATTTTTCACGGTTTTGATCGTGCAATACTGCATGACGGTGTGAGAATGTACCGCGGCCGGAGTCCTCACCGGAAATACGTACGCCATGACCTTTAGTCAGCAGGCTTGCGTATGCCAAGGTTTCGGCCATGCCCCAGTCAATAGCTTGTTTACCGGATGCCATGGCTTTACGCGCTTCAATCACACGTTTCGCAGTCGGATGCAGGGCAAAGCCTTCCGGTACGGCGGTAAACTTCTCAGTAAGACGCTCAATATCTGCGGCAGGCAAACCGGTTTCGATGTGTTCGCGCCAATCTTTACCTTGGTATTTGCTCCAGTCGATTTGTGTGCGTTGGAAGTTGCTCAAAGTTGTTTGTTCAACATGTTCGCCTTTGTCCAAAGCATCACGGTAGGCTTGGATGTAACCGTCAGCTTCAGCTTGAGTTACCACGCCTTCGGCAATCAGTTGCTCGGTGTACAAAGCACGTGCACCTGGGTGTTGCGATACTTTTTTGTACATCATCGGTTGGGTCAAGGTCGGATCATCGCCCTCGTTGTGGCCCCATTTACGGTAGCAGACAACGTCGACCACGATGTCTTTATGGAATTTTTTGCGGTAATCCAAGGCAGCTTGGATGGCAAAGCAAACGCGTTCAGGATCATCGCCGTTCACATGGATAACCGGAGCGGAAACCATTTTCGCGATATCGGTACAATGTACGGTAGAACGGGTATCGCGGGTATCGGAAGTCGTAAAGCCGATTTGGTTGTTGATCACGATGTGAACAGTACCGCCAGTGGTATAACCGCGTGTTTTAGACAGGTTGAATGTTGCTTGGTTAACACCCAAACCGATAAATGCGGAGTCACCGTGAATCAATACTGGCAAGACTTTATCGCGACCGTTTTCGCCCAAACGTTTTTGTTTGGCGCGTGCAGAACCTTCCACTACCGGATTCACGATTTCCAAGTGTGATGGGTTGAATGCTAAAGAAACGTGCATCGGGCCGTGTGGCGTAGCGATGTCGGAGCTGAAGCCCATGTGGTATTTCACGTCGCCGCTAGGCAGTTTGATTTCGGCACGGCCTTCAAACTCAGCGAATAAATCACTGGGTTTTTTGCCCAGAATGTTCACCAAAACATTCAGACGGCCACGGTGTGCCATACCGATGATGACTTCTTCCACGCCGTCTTTACCGGCATTTTGAATCAGGTAGTTCAAACCGGCAATCGCGCTTTCACCGCCTTCTACACCAAAGCGTTTTTGACCGACATATTTGGTATGCAGGTAGCGTTCCAGAGTTTCGGCAGCAGTCATTTCTTTCAAGATACGGCGTTTTTGTTCAACGTTGTAGCTTGGCGTAGACAGTACGCTTTCAAAATAATTGCGAACCCAGCGGCGCTCTTCCGTATTTGGGATGTAGATATACTCTACCGCGATATGGCCGCAGTAGGTTTGTTTGAGGTTGCTGATGATTTGGGACAGAGGCAGTTTGCCCTGACCGGAAAAATCGCCCTCGCCCATATTGAACTGAAGTGCCATATCGGCATCTGACAGACCGTGGAATTTAGGATCGAGAGCTTCGATATTTTGAGGAGGAATACGTTTGAGCGGATCAAGTTGGGCTGCACCCACGCCTTGGATACGATAGGCAGAAATCAGTCGCAAAACGCTGACTTGCTTTTTCATCATTGCCTCATCCACACCGCCTGCAACGGCTGCGGCAATTTTCTTTTTAGCCAAAGTGGCAAATGATTCACGAATCGGTGTATGGGCAACATCGACAGCGACTGCGCCCGGCTGTTTACTCAAATCGGTAAAGTACTGTTTCCATTTTTCATCGACAGATTCCGGATTATCCAGAAACTTTTCATACAACTCCTCGATGTATGGCGCATTAGAACCAAACAGATAAGAGAAATTGAGTTTTTCGTCCATCATGGCGTGAGCTCTTTTCTTTAAAATATAAACAAAGGGTAGAATCCCGTGTTCTCCGAACGGAATTCAGGCCGTCTGAAATGACACTTTATTCTACCCTATTTCAAATCAAATTACCTGCTATCAACTTAATTAATTACGACCAACCTCATTGAAAACGGCAATTCGATTTTTTCAAACGACTTTTCAACAATATATTAATGTATTGTCTATTAGCGTTTATCTACCGGAACGTAATCGCGACGCTCTGCACCGGTATACAGTTGACGTGGGCGACCGATTTTCAGTGCCGGATCGCTAATCATTTCATGCCAATGAGAAATCCAACCTACACTGCGCGACAATGCGAAGATAACGGTAAACATTTCAGTTGGAATGCCCAATGCGGACAAGACGATACCGGAGTAGAAATCGACGTTTGGATACAGCTTGCGTTCAACAAAGAATGGATCTTTCAGTGCAATTTGTTCCAATTCCATCGCCAGCTTGAATTTAGGACTGTCTTCCAATCCCAATTCTTTCAAGACTTCATAACAGGTTTCGCGCATGATGTTGGCTCGTGGGTCCATATTGCGGTATACGCGGTGACCGAAGCCCATCAGACGGTATTTGCGTTGTTTCACACCTTCCATGTATGCGGCAACATTAGATACATCGCCGATTTCGTCCAGCATTTTCAACACAGCTTCGTTTGCACCGCCGTGTGAAGCACCCCACAGACAGGCGATACCGGCAGCGATACAGGCAAATGGGTTCGCACCAGAAGAGCCGGCCAAACGTACAGTCGAAGTAGAAGCGTTTTGCTCATGATCGGCATGCAAAATAAAGATGCGGTCGAGCGCGCGAGCCAATACTGGATTAGGTTTGTATTCTTCACATGGTGTCGCAAACATCATGTGTAAGAAGTTTTCAGCATAGGAAAGGTTATTTTTTGGATAATTGAACGGCAGACCGTTGGAATAACGGTAACACATTGCCGCAATTGTCGGGATTTTGGAGATTAAGCGGTAAATCGCAATTTTGCGGTGCTCAGGGTTGGTAATATCCAAGCTGTCTTGGTAGAAAGCAGACAAAGCGCCAACCACGCCAACCATCATCGCCATCGGGTGCGCATCGCGACGGAAACCTCGGAAGAACCAAGTCAGCTGCTCATGCAGCATAGTATGGCGACCGACTGTGGCATCAAATTCTTTTTTCTGTTCAGGGGTAGGCAGTTCGCCGTAAATCAACAGATAGCAAACTTCCAAATAATCGGATTTTTCGGCCAGCTGCTCGATAGGATAACCACGGTAATACAACAGACCTTCATCGCCATCAATATAAGTGATTTTGGATTCGCAACTTGCAGTTGACACGAATCCGGGGTCGAAGGAAAACAGACCTGTATTTTTTGTTAAAGCACGAATATCAACCACATCATGGCCGATACTTGCTTCCAATACTGGCAGTTCCAAGGTCTCTTGATTTGGGGTGGTGAACTTGACTGATTTAGACATTCTTAAACTCCTTTGTAAGTTGGGGCTTTCGTTGCCGCCTAAGCGGCACGGTCCTTTTTTTCAGACGGCCTCCGTATAGAAAGAGCTTGTTCGGATTGGCATCGCAAACAAGCTCTATAACACGTCATGCCTGTCTGATTTTTTCAAGCATGGGAATCAGGTGTTTCTTGTCCGTCGCCGAATGTCCGTTAATCAAGGCAAGCAACTCTTGGTCTTGAAATTCGAGGATTTCGGAAAATTCGGACAACTCCTGATCACTCAGGTGCTCGAATTCTTTTTCCATAAACCTGCCGAAGATTAAGTCTAATTCCAACAATCCCCGGCGGGTTTGAAAACGGATTTTCCGTTTGGCAATATCGTCAAAAACCATCATTTCTTAAACGGATCGTTTCAACATAATCTCTTTAATCTTACCGATGGCTCGGGTCGGATTCAAGTGTTTAGGACATACGTCTACGCAGTTCATAATGGTGTGGCAACGGAACAAACGGTATGGGTCGTTCAAATTATCCAAACGCTCATTAGTGATGGTATCACGACTATCCGCAATGAAACGGTAAGCATTCAGCAAGCCAGACGGACCAACGAATTTATCAGGGTTCCACCAGAATGACGGGCAGGCAGTCGAACAGCAGGCGCACAAAATACATTCGTACAAACCGTCCAACTCTTTACGCTCTTCCTGAGTTTGCAGACGCTCTTTGTCCGCATCGATAGGGTTATCGTTGACAACGTAAGGTTTGATGGAGTGGTATTGTTTGAAGAACTGGGTCATATCCACAATCAGGTCGCGGATAACAGGCAGACCTGGCAGAGGACGGATTTTAACCGGCTGTTTCAGGCCGCGCAGATCAGTTAGACATGCCAAACCGTTTTTGCCATTGATGTTCATACCGTCAGAACCGCAAATACCTTCGCGGCAAGAACGGCGGAAAGACAATGTATCGTCTTGTGCTTTCAGGCGCACTAAAGCGTCCAAAAGTTTGACGTCGGTTGGTTCCAATTCCAACTCGTAACGTTGCATATAAGGTTTGGCATCAACGTCCGGGTTGTAACGGTAAATTTCAAAACTCATTTTTTCCATGAGAAGTGTTCCTTTTCTCATAAACTGCCCAATGATTTTGTATTATGAATTCGAGCAGTTCAATGTGGGTATGGTTAGGTTTCAGACGGCCTTTAAGATAAAGGCCGTCTGAAAACTCATCAATAAACGCGTTTAGCCGGTTTGATGTATTCCACGCTCAAAGGCTTGGTATGTACCGGTTTGTAAGACAAAGTATTGGTATCTGAATGATACAGGGTATGTTTCATCCAGTTTTCGTCATCGCGCTCAGGATGGTCGTCTGAAGCGTGTGCGCCACGTGATTCTTTACGCGCTTCGGCGGACACCAAAGTCGCTTTCGCTACTTCAATCAGATTATCCAATTCCAAAGCTTCGATACGCGCAGTATTCCATACTTTGCTCTTGTCTTTGATTTCAGTACGTTTCACGCGCTCGGCAATCGCCATGATTTCTCGAACGCCTTTGCTCAGAATCTCATCGGTACGAAACACGCCGGCATGCAGTTGTACAGAGCGTTGCAGTTCGCGACGCAATGCATCAACGTTTTCGCCACCGGTTTGGTTGTCCAAACGCTCGATACGTTGGCGGGTCAATTCACCGGCATTAGCAGGCAGAGGTTTCCAGTCGCTTTGCTCTTTGATGAATTTAATCATGCTGTCGCCGGCAGCTTTACCGAATACCACCAAGTCCAACAGGGAGTTAGTACCCAAGCGGTTCGCACCGTGTACGGAAGCACAAGCGCACTCACCTGCTGCATACAGACCTTTTACAGGTACTTCGTAATCTTCACCTTGCGGAACAACAACTTCGCCATGGTAGTTGGTCGGAATACCGCCCATCATGTAGTGAGTAGTCGGCACAACAGGAATCGGGTCTTTAATCGGGTCAATACCGGCAAACTGGATGGAAATCTCGCGGATGCCCGGCAGTTTTTCCATAATTTTTTCTGCACCGATATGGTCAATTTTCAGCAATACGTGGTCTTTGTTTTTACCACAGCCGCGACCTTCGTAGATTTCCATCGCCATCGCACGGGAAACCACGTCACGGGAAGCCAAGTCTTTTACGGTTGGAGCATAGCGTTCCATAAAGCGTTCGCCATCGGCATTCAGCAGAATACCGCCCTCACCGCGTACACCCTCGGTAATCAATACACCGGCACCGGCTACACCGGTCGGGTGGAATTGCCAGAATTCCATGTCTTCCAACGGAATACCTGCACGGGCACAAATGCCCAAACCATCACCGGTATTCATATAAGCATTGGTAGAAGACGCATAAATACGACCGCCACCACCAGTAGCAAACATCACAGCTTTAGCGTGGAAAATATAAACTTCGCCGGTTTCCATTTCCATGGCAGTTACACCGACTACGTCGCCGTTTTCATCACGAATCAAATCTTGCGCTGTCCATTCCACAAAGAATTGTGTATTGGCACGGACGTTTTGTTGGTACAAAGTATGCAACATCGCATGACCGGTACGGTCAGCAACAGCACATGCACGTTCTACCGCACGTTTACCGTGTTCGGCAGTATGGCCACCGAAAGGACGTTGGTAGATTTTGCCACTTTCCACACGGTCGAAAGGCATACCCATGTGCTCCAACTCAATTACTGCTTCAGGTGCTGCGCGACACATAAATTCAATCGCATCTTGGTCGCCCAGCCAGTCGGAACCTTTTACGGTATCGTACATGTGCCAATCCCAACGGTCTTCCTGCACATTACCCAATGAAGCAGAAATACCACCTTGAGCCGCTACAGTATGAGAACGGGTTGGGAAGACTTTAGACAAAACAGCACAATTCAGGCCGGATTTAGACAATTGGAGGGCTGCGCGTAAACCTGCACCACCACCGCCAACAATCACGGCATCAAACTTGCGAACAGGAAAACCCATATTTACCCCCAAATTACTTTAACTGAATACACCAAGCAGCCTACCAACCAAACGATGGTGGCAACTTGTAAAAACAAACGCACGCCGAAAGGCTTAATGTAGTCCATCCACAAATCGCGGATACCTACCCATGCATGCAGGAATACGGCCAAGAAGCTCACTTGGGTAAATACTTTCACCCAAGTATGATCAAAAAATGCCTGCCATGCCGAATATTCTTTAGGCAACGTAAACAAAACAACCAAAAGAACCACGGTGTACACCAACATGATGACCGCAGTTGCACGTTGCATTGCCCAATCGCGCAAACCGTAATGCGCACCTGTCAATTTACGCTCTACCATAACAAAGCTCCCAAAACGACGGTCAGAATCAAAGCAGAAGCAAATACAACTTTAGCAGTAGCACGGGCAGTATTTAATTCCAAGCCTTTATGCACATCCAAAAACAGAAAGCGGATACCGGCAAAAAAGTGGTGCAGATATGCCCACAACAGACCGATAAGGATCAGCTTCACAAACGGATTGGAGATAGCAGAACGATATGCTTCAAACGACGCTTCGCGATCCAGCGTTCCGGAGAAGAAATACAAGAGAACAGGCAGCATCACAAACAAGCCGACGCCGCTGATACGGTGAAGAATAGATACAATCCCCGGTATGGGCAATCGGATATTCGGAATTTCCAAAAATACCGGGCGTGATTTGGCGGACATGGTCAGTTCCTCTAGATTTATTATCAGCTCAAAACCTATAGCTCAGCACTACAATAAGCTACATAAACCATAATTTACCTGTTTTATCTCATTTTGAACAGTGCAATTTATGAATGCTCTAATGATTTTTACCAAAAGACTAATAAAATCAAACAATCATTCTTAGATTTTTTTTTGCGTGACTAGCCTTTTTTGTTACTTTCCTGCAATTAAGCCATCTCTCCATCAAAGCACTTACGATAACATCATTATGATTTGAGAATTGTATCTATTGTGAGATAAATTCTCACTCTTGATACCTAATCTTTACAAAGGCATAAGCCGTTCTTAACTTATTACCATTGCATTATCATCACTACTCTTACATAGTTATACATTCAAAGACATTTCATCTATCCTTAGATGGACTAAAATACAGCACAACACCAACAATGTTTCCATACCTTATAAGGAAGCTGTATCATGACACACTCCCCTCATCAAAACACACCCGATCCAGAGGACTACATCCCCTCCTTCCGTCGTCGAAACTTGGACACATCCGGCTTTATGAAAAAACTTGGACGCTTTGCTGGCCGCCTGGGCAAACCTGTCGTCCGTCAACTTTATGCACTTTATTACCTTTGGGAATCCGAACACACGCCCAAACGGGCCAAAATGATTATTGTCGGCGCACTGGTTTATTTCCTCAGCCCTATTGACAGCATTCCCGACCTCCTGATTCCATTTGGTTTCAGCGATGACATTGCCGTCATTGCATTGGTTTATTCTCAGATGAAAAACTATCTGACCGAAGATATTCAAGAAAAAGCCCGTCAAGCGGCTGACAAGCTGTTTGGTTCTTAATTGGATAAAGTTCGACTACACATATATGAATATAAGAAGAAGGCCGTCTGAATATTCAGACGGCCTTCTCGGTTTATGATTTTTTTATTTCAAAGGCTGCATACCCATAACTTCCATCAGGAAGTTGGTAAACGCAGGATTGCTTGGCTTGGTATCCATGTTTTTCCAACGTTGCTGCCAACCGCGCAAAGCACCTTGAATGTACTGTTTGGATTGCTCGGTAGTAATTTCACCACGTTGGCTGTCAACGGCAGAACGCAGATAAACTTCGTACATACTGTCATCGACGGAGTTGCGTCCCACTTGTTGGATACGGAAGCGGTTCAAATATTGGGCAGCCTGAACTTTGGTCAGACTACCTTGGCTCACTTGGGTACTCAAGCGACGTGCTTCATCATGAATCTTGGAAACATCTGCCCAATGCGAAGGAGCCAAATGATAACTGGTAGCTGAAACTTGTGAATCAGCCTTAGGTTTCTTGACGTTGGTTGGTCGAACTGGCACTTCTTTCAATGTTGGAACATAAATCGATTCACAACCGGCAAGTACCGCCACAGCAAGGATAGGAAGAATGTATTTTTTCATAATGCGCATTATAAGCATGATTCGTTGAAGAAACCAACTTTTGAATAACGGTATTCAAAGCTCATTAACTGAATTACAACAGATTTCATACTATATCTCAAGCCCATACGTAAAAAAGGCCGTCTGAAAACGGCCCTTTAACAACAATCCTATATTATGCCAAATCGGCAAACAGAGGCGTAGAAAGATAGCGTTCGCCATACGATGGCAACAAGACAACAATCAGCTTGCCTTCGTTTTCAGTTTTTTTAGCCAGCTGCAATGCGCTCCATACCGCGGCACCGGAAGAAATACCTACCAAAATGCCTTCTTTTTCAGCCATAGCGCGCGCAGTTTCAAACGCTGCTTCGTTAGGTACTTTGACAATACTGTCGTAAACAGTCGTATTCAAAACACTGGGGATAAAGCCTGCGCCCAAACCTTGAATCGGATGCGGGCCTTTTTCACCACCACTCAATACTGGAGAAGCTTCAGGCTCGACAGCCACGATTTGAACTTCGGGTTTGTGTTTTTTCAATACTTCGCCCACGCCGGTAATCGTACCGCCTGTACCCACACCGGCCACGAAAATATCAACTTGGCCGTCTGTATCACGCCAAATTTCTTCGGCAGTGGTTTTGCGGTGAATTTCAGGATTGGCCTCATTATCGAATTGGCGCGGCATAAAGTAAGTATCTGGATGTTCGTCCACCAAAGACTGGGCTTTAGCGATAGCGCCTGCCATACCTTCGGCAGCCGGTGTCAAAATCAGCTCTGCCCCGAATGCACGCAGCAGCATTTTGCGTTCTTTACTCATGCTTTCAGGCATAGTAATCGCCAATTTATAACCACGGGCCGCACACACCATTGCCAAACCGATACCGGTATTGCCGCTGGTCGCCTCAACGATAACGGTATCTTTATTGATTTTACCGGCCTGCTCCGCCGCTTCAATCATGGCTTCGGCAATACGGTCTTTCACGCTGCTGCCCGGATTGAAAAATTCAAGTTTGACGGCGATTTGCGCTTTCAAACCCTCGGTCAAACGATTCAATTTCACCAAAGGGGTATTGCCGATCAGCTCGGTAATATTATTTGCAATTTTCATTTCCTGCTCCAGATTTAGATGTGATATAGCCTGCATATTAAACTCAGGCCGTCTGAAAAACCAATATCGAAAATTTCTTTCATTATAACTTTTAGTTTGGATAAATTAATATCCGCCCCGTTCAAAAATCAAAGCCATGGCAACCACAGCCTGCATGACAACTGCAACCAGCCAACCCATTTGCAGCTGAGTAGCACTAAACAAAGCCGCCGACTGCCTGCACACGACCACGCGGTGCAGATAAAACACCAGCATCAACACGCCCTGCAAAACAAACCAATAAATCGGTTTCAAGGCATAAATTTTCAGCAAGGCCGCCCATGCAAAAACCGCGCCTGCCAATGGCAAGATGAAATAAACCACGCCTGCCAAGAAAATAAAAGCCAAAGTCATGACGACATTGGAAACCGCAAATAAGGTCAAACCGGCATATTCGCCTGCCGACCAAAACTTTTTGTCTTCCGTTTTACTGCAGTCATCGATAAAGAAGAAAATACTGGCGATTGTCAGATAAAAATGAGGGATGAACAAAGGGCCTGTATGCGTAAAGCCCCACATTCCGGGCAACAAGCGTGCGCCCAGTGCCGAAATCCCCAGCCACAACAACACCGCAGCCCAAAGCCATTGAAACCGCTGCGCGCGAAAAATAAACGCCAACGATACCGCAGCATACGCGACGGCAAACCAAAAATCCAAAGAAACCATCATGAATACTGCAACTCGCCTTCAAAAACGGTTTCAGCAGGGCCGGTCATTTGCACATCGCCACCTTCTTCCCAACTGATAAACAATTCGCCACCAGGCAGAGTAACACGCACAGGCGCACCCGCTTTCAGCAAGCCATTGCGCACGCCGGCCACCACGGCCGCACACGCTCCAGTGCCGCAAGCCTGAGTTTCCCCCACCCCGCGTTCAAACACGCGCAGGCGGACTGACAACTCATCTTCAACCTGCAAAAAGCCGACATTGACCCGTTCAGGAAACTGCTCGTGCGATTCAATAGCGCTGCCCCAATGCTCCACCGGCGCAGTCTCAATATCATCAACCAAAATCACCGCATGCGGATTGCCCATATTCACGCAGCTTACCGGTACAGACTCTAAACCGACTAAGACAATATGTGTCAGCGCATATTCATTTTCACCATGTGCAGGTACAAACGGAATTTCAGACGGCATGAAACGCGGTTTACCCATATTGACGGTAACCAAACCGTTATCCAACAGCTTCGGCACAATAATCCCTTTGGCCGTTTCGACCAAAATTTCCGTTTTATCCGTCAAACCCTTATCCACGACAAAACGCGCAAAACAACGCGCGCCATTGCCGCACTGTTCTACTTCCCGACCATCGGCATTGAAAATGCGGTACCGAAAATCGACCGCATCAGAAGAAGGCTTCTCCACTACCAAAAACTGATCAAAACCCACGCCGCGATAACGGTCCGCCCATTGGGCAAGCGGCGCAGCCAACGGATCAAAGTCCTGATTGATGGCATTGACCACCATAAAATCATTGCCCAAGCCGTGCATCTTCGTAAATTTCAAAGTTTTCATTATTCATTCACATTCTTATTAAATCATTATTTCGGCACATTCTACACCAGAATGATATATCCGTTTCTATCTTGTTTTTCAGACGGCATTGCGCCCTTTTACCAATACTAACACCAGCCACCCCGCAAAAATACTATACTTCCCACATTACAAACATTTCTTATTACAAGGATACACATTATGAAAAAAGTTCTCTTACCTGCCCTTTTGGCCGCTTCACTCAGCGCATGTACAGTCGGCACACCCGGCGTTTCCGTCGGCTTAGGCGTCGGCACCAGCATCGGCCGCCACGTCGGCTTGGGTACATCCATCAACATCCCTGTCGGCTTGGACAAAACCAAAACCACCAAAGACACAGATTCGGACGGCATCCGCATCACAGAAGAACAAATCGTAACCTATTTTGATGCGCACGGCACACCCAGCAACAGCGCAGTCAAAGGCGGCTTCCATCGCCAACTGATCAGCAAACGCAACAACGAATATGTCGTCCAAGACTTTTACAGCGACAACAGCCAAAAACGCACGGACCCCTACGTCCTCAGCCGTAACCAACTGATGCAGTTCCGCGCCACGCCAAGCAACGGCTCGCTGACCACTTACGCCTACAACGGCACGGTAATGCAGCAGCAAGTGTTCCGAAACGGCAAATTGGTTAACGCCAAATACTAAAGGCCGTCTGAAACGGCTGGGAAGCATGTGAAACTTGATTACAAAATATTTTTAACATTCAAACATTTGAAATATTTTGTACCATTTTCTTAAAAATATTGATTGACACATTTTTTCCAGCCATTATAATACGCCCCATTCCCCGATAGCTCAGTCGGTAGAGCGACGGACTGTTAATCCGCAGGTCCCTGGTTCGAGCCCAGGTCGGGGAGCCAAATTTTAAAAGCCTGAACTTCTGTTCAGGCTTTTTTACATCAATCAGGAACGATCGTTCTTTCCCAAAGAAAGCCCTGCCTCCTCATGAGACCTTTGCAAAGGCCTCTATCCGCCAAACTGGTACGCCTTGCGCCCTACCCGCTTCGTCTGGCGAACAGGCGCAAACAGCCCGAAACCTTTTGTCAATCAGGTTTCGGGCTGTTTTGCTTTTGAATAAACGGTATAGTGGATTAAATTTAAATCAGGACAAGGC
>NZ_KV810284.1:0-15407 GCF_001812735.1 Neisseria sp. HMSC069H12 | reverse complement strand
ACGCCGTACTGGTTTAAAGTTAATCCACTATATCTTTTCAGACGGCCTTGTCCATCAAATTTGGCACATTATTCCACACACGGATTGTCTAAAACAACCGAGACATTGCGTTCGGCTTTGTTCATATAAGTCATGTGGACTTTCTTGCCTTTGAACTCTGCTTCGACGATGGATTCCAACGAAGTAACATCTTGAGAGAAGCTGAATTTTTTGTCGTTTGCAGCAATGAATTTGACGGGTTTGTCGCGGAATAGCGAGTAGAACGACACGCCTTTATTATCTGCGGTCACAGCGCATTGCGTTTTGCTGTCAGTGGCGATGACGGAGGAAAGCGTATGGGGCTTGTGGGTACGGTCGGCGAAGATGGTGTAGGAATCATACGACCCGAAGCTGGTTCTTAATGCGAAGGTATTGCCAAGCCATTCATAGCTTGTCCTATCTTCGGGAAGATTTTTTTCGATGGCTTTTTTGCCTGCAAAGAAAGAGCATTCCTGGGTTTTGTGTTTGCAGACTTTTCTAACGCTGAACTGCTTGTCCGGAGAAGTAATGATGGTTGCGGCGGCAAAGCTGTTTGTGCTTGTTGCGGTGAATATACAACTTAAAAGAAGTGAGCGGATAGAAAGGGACGGTTTCATTTTGTTTAGTGTATCGGTTGGTTTTTATAGTGGATTAAATTTAAATCAGGACAAGGCGACGAAGCCGCAGACAGTACAGATAGTACGGAACCGATTCACTTGGTGCTTCAGCACCTTAGAGAATCGTTCTCTTTGAGCTAAGGCGAGGCAACGCCGTACTGGTTTAAAGTTAATCCACTATAATATTGGTTGAGCGGATTTGAATGCAATAAACACTCAATATGCTTGCGGCGGAATAACTGCCGATATATTGATTTCAATCTGCAAAACAGATAGTACGAAGGCCGTCTGAAACTGATTTTTGGTGTTTCAGACGACCTTTGTTTGCTTTGCGACGCGGGTTTAGCGGAAGAAGTCGCCCATACCAGCAGGCAGGCCTTGGGTAAATGCACCCATGGTTTTATTGGTCGTTTCTTCGGCTTTTTCAGAAGCGGCATTGATAGCAGCCAATACCAAATCTTCCAACATTTCTTTGTCGTCAGCAGCCTCTTGAATCAAATCAGGGCTGATTTCAAGTTTGCGGACAACGTGCGAACACGTCATCACAACTTTCACCAAACCATTACCTGCCTCGCCTTCAACTTCGGTTTCAGCCAGCTTGGCTTGTGCCTTTTTCATGTTTTCCTGCATTTGTTGCGCCTGTTTCATCAGGCCGCCTAATCCGGCTTTTCCGAACATGTTTTACTCCTATGGGTTTGAATAAATGGGTTTCACTCATGCCGTCTGAAAAACGCTATTGCCTTTCAGACGGCCTTGTATGTCAGTATTTTAAGAATGCCCTGCCAACTCTAAAGAGTCCGGCAGCCATTGCGCTTTAAAGGTTTGCAAGATTTTCTGCGCCGTTGTATCCGCTTCCAGCAAATCTTGCGCCTGCTGCCGCCCTTCTTCTTGAATACGCTTGCAGCGCATAACCGGCGTTTCCCAGCCTTTATCATCCTGCCAAGGCTCGGTTTGCAGCCTTAAATTGCCAAGATGGTATGCCTCGCTCAACGTCTGACAGATTTTATCCAGTCGCTCTTTATTGGCAGTCGCTTTGGCCTCATCCGTCAACGACAGCATGATTAAACCTGCTTCCGCATCATAACTTGTCCATGCCGCATTTTGTGCCAACATCTGCGCCGCGCCTAATTTACGGGCGAAGCGTTCGATAATGCTGTGCCAATTCTCAGTTTTAAACTCAGGCAAAGGAGCGAACTGAAGCTCTTCTTCATCCCCCTCCTCTTCTTCAGTCTCAGCAGACTCAACCGGCTGCGGTACTTCCATCACATCAGCACCATGTGAATCTTCATATGTATATGCTTCATCAAAATACGGAGGTGGAATTTCCTCATTCATGTGCGGATATTCTTCCGGCTCAGGGGCCGTCTGAACTTTTGCAACAGGCAATGTCTCCGCAGTTTCTTGTATCTGCGCCGTTTTTGTTTGAGGCGTTTCGTCCGATACTTGGCTCGGCATTTCCTCCCAAGGTGGTACATCCGCCTGTTGTTGAGCAGACTGAATAGTTTCTTCAGACGGCCTTTCAACGGTATCCTGTTTGCTTGGAACAGCTTCTTTCTCAACCGCCGGTGCTGCTATCGGTTCAGATTTCGGCAGCTGAAAAGGCTTTTTTTCGGCCTCAGCTTTCTGATGATCGGAATGCAAATCCGTGTGTTCAATCTGACTTTGCGTATCACAACCCGAAGCGGCCAACGGCGCAAATGCAAGCATGCGCAAAAGCGTCATAACAAAACCGGCATACTCGTCCGGAGCCAGCGGCAAATCCTGTTTGCCATGAATAGCACATTGATAATAAAGCTGAATCTGCTCGCCACTAAAAGCCTGACTTAATCGCAGCAAAGTTTCACGTTCAGGGTCGTCATTCGCTAAGGCGGAAGGGATGGTTTGAATCAAAGCCAAACGTTGCAACAGCATGGCCAATTCTGCCAATGCGCTGTCAAAACCAATCGCTCTGGCAGACATTTCCTGAGCTTTTTCCAGCAAGGCCTCACCGTTTTGATTGATGATTCCTTCAAGCAATTCAAACAAGTATTGTTTATCGACCGCTCCGATCATTTGGCGGACATCTTGTTCGGCCACTTTACCCGACCCCATGGCAATCGCCTGATCCAAAAGGCTCAACGCATCGCGCATCGAGCCGGCGGCGGCACGTCCTAAAAGCTGCAAAGCCTGCGGCTGATAAGGAACGTTTTCACGGTCCAATACATGCGCCAAATGCTCGGCAACCTGCTGGGTTGTCATGTTGCGCAAAACAAACTGCAAACAGCGGCTCAATACGGTAATGGGGACTTTGTGCGGATCGGTGGTCGCCAAAATGAATTTAACGTGCTCAGGCGGCTCTTCCAAAGTCTTCAGCATGGCATTGAACGCGCTTTTGGAAAGCATATGCACTTCGTCAATGATATAGACTTTGTATTTACCCACAGTCGGCGCGTATTGTGCGTTTTCCAACACTTCGCGGATATTGTCGATACCAGTATTCGATGCCGCATCGATTTCCAATAAATCCACATAACGGCCGCTGTCGATTTGCATACAGCTTTCACACTGACCGCATGGTTCGCCATGCACGGCATTTTCGCAGTTCAAACTCTTGGCCAAGATCCTGGCAATCGTGGTCTTGCCCACACCGCGCGTTCCTGTCAGTAGATAGGCATGGTGCAGACGGCCTTCGTCCAGCGCGTTGCGCAGGGCTTTGACGACGTGTTCCTGACCGACTAAATCAGCAAAGGTTTTCGGACGCCATTTTCGTGCAAGAACTTGATAAGCCATGTTGTTTCTCTACGGGAAATAAATCGGAAGACCATCTGAAAAGAATTATCCGCTCTTCAGACGGCCTCAGAAAATGGCATATATTCTAGCATTTTTTTGATTTTTATTAAGGATTTTCTATCAAGCTGGCAGCGACAGCATGTCATCGCAATGTTAGAATGCTACACAAATGATAAACAATTTGAAGCCCAAATCATTATGTCTGAAATCATACTACGCAACCAATCAGCCACCATGCAAGTCAATACAATGGGCGGATACATTGATTCTCTGATTTTAAAAGGACGGGAAGTCTTATTTCCGAAAACCAGCGTCCACGTGGGCGATGACACAAAATTACGCGGCGGCATGCACGTCTGCTTACCCCAATTCGGACCGGACAGCAAAAATCATCTGGCCCAACATGGTTTCGGCAGAACTTCAGGCTGGGAAATCCGCCATCAAAATGAATCGGATATCGGCTTGAAATTAATCAGTACAGAAAAAGGCTATGAACACGTCGAATGGTTGCTCGATTACAGCCTGCCTAACAAAAATGAAGCCATCGCCATCCTAACCGTCTGCAATTACGGCGAATCGCCCGTCCGCACATCCCCGGGATTCCACCCCTACTTTACCGCCGCCGGCACACAATTTGATTTCAACGGCGCGCCATACGATGCCGACTATATCTCCCATACCGAATTTGTTTCCTCCGACCAGGATGCACGCGTTGCATTTGATGGCTTGAAACTGGATATCCGCACCCACAATCTGCCTGTGTATGCCCTCTGGAGCGATCGAAATGGCCAATATACTTGTGCAGAGCCAACCGCAGAAGGCAATGCGTTTTTATCTCCTGCAAGAGGCGGACAATTTGTTTCAGGGCACAGCAAAAAACGTTACGCCATGAAAATCAGACTGATGGCTTAAATTGTTCTGCCAAAGTCATAAATACTTAAAAACCACCCAAAAGGGTGGTTTTCTTATGGTTTACAGGCCATTGTTATTGATTGCATTCGCAATATCGCGTACCGCTGTTACATACATGCGGCTGTGGTTGTATTGCCATACTGTGTAGAAGTTATTCAGGCCCAAATAGTATTCAAATACGCCCGGACTGGTTTCCAAAGCATACAATACAGCCTTTTCATTATCTGCAACAGCAGCTTGAGGCATCACACCCAAAGCTTTGAAATCTGCGACAGTGCGCGTCAAAGCAGTTTTCTCATCGATAATCGCCTGCAAGTGCGGAGTAATCGTCAGACTTACCGGCACAACCATCTTGCCGCCCGTCTGCCAGCCATGCTGCTTCATATAATTGGCGACAGAAGCCGCCACATCGCCGACATTATTCCAAATATCGCGATGACCATCACCATCATAGTCTACCGCCCATTTACGGTAGCTTGAAGGCATAAATTGCGGCATACCCATCGCACCGGCATAGCTGCCTTTGAAGTCAAAGACATTTTCTTTTTCTTCTTTTGCCATCTGCAGAAGTTCGCTCAACTCGTTTTGGAAAAACTCGGCACGGCGTGGATAATCAAAGGCCAATGTACTCAAGGCATCGGCAACGCGGAAGCTGCCTGTATTTTTACCATAATTGGTTTCAATACCGAGAATCGCCACAATCAATTCGGCAGGTACGCCGTATTTGCGTGCCACATCATCGATTACGGCACGATTTGCCGCATAGAATTGTCTGCCGCCATTAAATTTGGCTGCACCAGAGTTACCGGTGCGGAATTCATACCAAGGACGCGAAGTGCTTGGACGGTATATAATGGTAATGATATTGCCTTTATACACCACGCCATTAAAGAAATTACGCAACTCTTCCGCACTGAACCGGCGGTTTTTTACTTCATATTGGATAAACTGCTGAACGTTGACGTTTTCATTAAAGCCGCTGCTGGCAACAGATTCAGCCGCAGCATCAAATACAGGGCGTTTTGCAGAGGAAACAGGCTCAACCGGTTTTGCCGTATCAACAGCAGGCTTTTGCGGGGTACTACATGAAGCTAGAGCCAAAGCAGCCAGACCCATCCCAAAGATTTTGATTTTATTCATAAATAATCTCTTTATTAAATACTATGATAAATCCGAATACGAAAGAATATTCGTCCAACACATCATCTCTCTATGCCAACTGCCATACTTTTTAATCAGCCAAAAAATATAGAAACTCGGCACCAATTTGCTTCGGCTCAAGCACATAGACAAGGCCGTCTGAAATCCAAGGAAACCCTTGATTTTCAGACGGCCTTGAATGAATCAATTACTCAGCGACTGCAACAACAGCAACGGTAATTTTAGCAACAGCGTCAGTGTGCAGAGCCACTTCAACTTCGTATTCGCCAACAGCTTTCAATGGGCCGTTAGGCAGACGTACGTTTGCTTTAGCAGCTTGGATACCGGCAGCAACAATCGCTTCAGCGATGTCGGCATTGGTAACAGAACCGAACAGACGACCATCAACACCGGCTTTTTGAGCAACAGTAATGGTTTGGCCTTCCAGTTTTTCTTGACGTGCTTTAGCATCAGCCAAGATTTCAGCTTGTTTGGCTTCCAATTCAGCGCGGCGTGCTTCGAATTCTTTCATGCTGGCTTCGGTTGCACGTTTTGCTTTACCGGCAGGGATCAGGAAGTTGCGTGCGTAACCGTTTTTAACGGTAACGATGTCACCCAAGTTACCCAGACCGCCGATTTTTTCTAACAGAATAATTTGCATGATTTAAACTCCAAAATTATTTGTGTTGATCGGTGTAAGGCAACAGAGCCAGGAAACGGGCACGTTTCACAGCAGTAGCCAACTGACGTTGGTAGTGTGCTTTAGTACCAGTAATGCGGGCAGGGATGATTTTGCCGTTTTCAGAGATGAAGTCTTTCAACAAATCAACTTGTTTGTAATCAACTTCTTGGATTTTTTCAGCCGTAAAGCGGCAGAATTTTCTACGTTTGAATGATTGACGAGCCATTGTCGTTTAACCTTTATATTCTTTAATGTTCTGTATGCGTAGTACCGGCTTGGGGAAGCGTTGGCTGCGTTGCGCCAAAAATCCTTCCGACTCGATGACGGCATCTTGCCGATACTGCCATTCCTCAGCCTGCTTACCTAAAATCCGCGCAGGAATTTCAAACTTGACCAGACATTTCTGTCCGTTTTCTTCCTGCCAAGACTCATGTTGCAACACAACATCTAAAACAGGAACTCCTGCCGGCGTATATCTCAAAGGCTGAACCTGCAAGATACGGGCGGTAAGCTTAATCAGATTGTTCAATCTTATTCGGCTGCTGCAACTTCTTCAGCTGCACCGTTCAGCAAATTTTTTGCTTTTTCGCCGCCCAGCATTGGGGAAGCTTCAGTTACAGCGTGTTTTGTTTTGATGGTCAGGTGACGCAGTACGGCATCATTGAAGCGGAAAGCAGTTTCCAGCTCTTCAACCACTTCAGGAGTAGTTTCGATATTCATCAAAACATAGTGTGCTTTGTGGATTTTGTTGATTGGGTAAGCCAATTGACGACGGCCCCAGTCTTCCAAACGGTGGATTTTACCGCTGGCTTCAGTAATCATGGTTTTGTAACGCTCAACCATAGCAGGCACTTGCTCGCTTTGATCAGGATGAACGATAAACACGATCTCGTAATGACGCATGTTATCTCCTTATGGATGATTAAAAACAGCCTTTCACCATGCGAAGTAAAAGGCAAGGCAAAGAGGCTGAATTTTATCCGCATTTCTTAAAAAATACAAGTCTAAATTCAAAATCCACTTTCTTTTCAATTAAAAAAACAACATTAGGCCTTATGGTTATTTCCTAGCAAACCACTCAACTATCTGCCAAAAATCTGCTAAAATCTGCCCCATCCTAATAAATACAGCATCAGAAGGCACACAATCATGGCTCTTTTGCAGATTTCAGAACCCGGCATGTCCGCCGCCCCCCATCAACACCGCCTCGCCGTAGGCATTGATTTAGGCACAACCAATAGCTTGGTTGCCACAGTCCGCAGCGGCAGCGCAGTCTGCCTGCCCGATTCAGACGGCCGTGCCACCCTGCCTTCGGTTGTCCGTTATTTAGATGGTGAAGTTGAAGTCGGCAAAAACGCCCTTTCTGCCCAAAAAACCGATCCGCTAAATACAGTCAGCTCCGCCAAACGCCTGATCGGCCGCACCCTTACCGACCTTGCACAAGAGGCGCAATACCTGCCCTACCGGTTCACGCCCAATGAGCGCGTGGTCGAGTTAAACACCCGTCAAGGTGCGAAAACGCCTATCGAAGTATCGGCAGAAATCCTCAAAGCCCTCAAATCTCGTGCTGAAGAAACATTGGGCGGTGATTTGGTTGGTGCCGTCATTACCGTTCCCGCTTATTTTGATGATGCCCAACGTCAAGCCACCAAAGATGCCGCGCGCTTAGCAGGTTTGAATGTCTTGCGCCTCCTTAACGAACCGACCGCCGCCGCAATCGCCTACGGACTGGACAACGCCTCAGAAGGCACGTTTGTCGTTTACGACTTAGGCGGCGGCACATTCGACGTATCCGTATTGCAACTGACCAAAGGTCTGTTTGAGGTTAAAGCCACCGGCGGCAACAGCGCATTGGGCGGCGACGACTTCGACCATCGTTTGTTCTGCTACCTACTCGAACAAAACAACCTCTCCAAACTCAACGAACAAGACAGCCAGCTTCTGCTTTCCCTTGTCCGTAGCGCCAAAGAAAAACTAACCACTCAAACCGAAGCCGCCATCGAAACCACACTTTCAGACGGCCATAAAATTCATACCGTCATTACCCGCCAAGAGTTTCACAACCTGACCCAAAATCTGGTACAAAAAACCATCGAACCAGTCAAACAGGCTTTGAAAGATGCCGGCGTAACCAAGGCGGATGTCAAAGGCGTGATTATGGTTGGCGGCTCTACCCGTATGTTGCACGTTCAACAAGCAGTTGCCACATTCTTTGGTCAAACCCCACTGAATAACCTCAATCCTGACGAAGTGGTCGCACTCGGTGCCGCCATACAGGCAAACGTCCTTGCCGGCAACAAAACCGACGGCGAATGGCTGCTGCTGGACGTTACCCCCCTGTCACTCGGCTTGGAAACCTACGGCGGACTCGCCGAAAAAATCATCCCGCGCAATTCCACCATCCCCACCACACGCGCGCAGGACTTCACCACTTTCAAAGACGGTCAAACCGCCATGACGATACACGTCGTACAAGGTGAGCGCGAACTCGTTTCCGACTGCCGTAGCCTTGCCAGATTTACCCTGCGCGGCATTCCGCCGATGGCAGCAGGCGCAGCGCGTATCCGCGTGACATTCCAAGTTGATGCCGACGGCTTGCTGTCCGTTTCCGCCCAAGAACAAAGCACCAGCGTACAGGCGCAAATCGAAGTTAAACCTTCCTACGGTTTGGACGACGACACCATCACCCAAATGCTCAAAGACAGCATGAGCAACGCCGCCGAAGACATGGCGGCACGCGCACGCGCCGAAGCCGTAGTCGAAGCCGAAAGTCTGACCGACGCCGTCAACGCCGCTCTTGAATTGGATAGCGATTTATTGGAAGCCGAAGAATTGCAACAGATTCAACAAGACATTGCTGCTTTGCAAGGCTGTCTGAAAGACGGCAAAGCCGAAGATATCCGTGCCGCCGTCGCCAAACTCAGCCACAGCACCGACAACTTCGCCGCCAAACGCATGAACCGCAACATCCAACGCGCACTGACAGGGCAAAGCGTTGATAATATTTGATGGTGAATAGTTTCAGACGGCCTTTGGAAATAGAGAGGCCGTCTGAAAAAGAAAGAATAGTAAAAATGTCCAATCGATTTCGACTAATAATACTGAGAATACTAAGTGTCATTTGGGCTCTTGTTTGGCGATTAACCGTATCCATTCTGGTTGGAGACGCCGTGTCTCATTTTTTACCACCTGAACACGAAACTTACACCCAAGGTAACAAAGTAAATGCCTCGTTTCAAATCGCCATTCTCCCAACCGACAACAGTAGTTGTACCATGAAACTATGGGATCAGTTCGATGCTAAGAAGGACAAAGTGTGTACATCAATCTCTAATAACGATAATTGCATCGCACCTTTGAAAACCACTTGCAGTTTAAAACGCATAAGTACTGAAGAATACGAACTCATCTATATTGACCCCATCATCGCAGAAACGAGAACTAGTCATTATCGTTTAACGGAAGGTCGTGTAGAACCTTTGTCTTTTACCTCAAATTCACTTATCCGACGATTATCAGCAGGACTAAAAGCAGCCTTAATTACCCTACTTCTGACATTGGTACCTCCTTTTTACCGCCTGTGGCGACGCGACAGAGAAATTCAGGCGGCAGCCAAGCAAGCGAGAATAACTAAACAACGCAAAAACTGATCGCCCTAGACTTTACCCAACTTCCCTTGACCATCGAGATACTTGAACTACTCCGCGAAACATGAGACTCTGGCACCAAACCCTTATTCCCCTACTCCCCCGCGCCCAGCTTTTGGGGCAACACCGCGAATGCGCCGCTTTACGTGGAGCAGGCTGGGGCAGGCCGCATGCGACGGTGAATTATGTCTTCACCCATTCGCCTTACAAGCTCTATCTGTATCACGCACTGATTATGGAAGAGATGGAAAAGCGCGGCTACAAGCCTGACGTTTTATGGAAAGACCCGTTGTATCGCGGCAAAGCCGTTGCGCCATACCACGCACACACGGCTGAAACAGCCTCCTCACCCATTTACGCCGAACACGATGATGCTTATTTAGATGAATGCTTGGAAAACCTAAAAAGTAAAGGCATCATGTTATAAACCCATTTTTTAGACGGCCTGAATATTGAATACCCAAGGCCGTCTGAAACCACTTTAACCACAACCACTCTTAAACAACCGAGACAATAAAAATGCCAAAAATTACCGTACTCCCACACGCGACATTATGCCCCGAAGGCGCGGTTATCGAAGATGCACCGGAAGGCCAAACCGTCCTTGACGTACTGCTCGACCACGACATCGAAGTCGATCATGCCTGCGAAAAATCATGCGCCTGCACAACCTGCCACGTGATTATCCGCAAAGGTTTTGACAGCCTGGAAGAACCAACCGAATTGGAAGAAGACCTGCTCGACCAAGCATGGGGCTTGGAAGCCGATTCACGCTTGAGCTGTCAGGCAGTCGTTGCCGATGAAGATTTGGTCGTAGAAATCCCCAAATATACGATCAACCACGCGCGTGAAGACCATTAAAACAAGGTTTAATGAAAAAGGCCGTCTGAAACCACAAATTTATGGTTTTCAGACGGCCTTTTGGTTATGCAGTAAATTATTTGATATGAGGAAAAATAAAACGCATACGCGAAATCTGCATAGCAGCCACTTTCTGCGTGGCGGAATAATTTTCGATTTTTTCTTGCATTCTGATTTGATGCAGATTGCCGTTATGCTTAGGAGCAGATTTTTGAGGCTCGCTTGTCGCCTGTAACTCTTGCTCTGTTTTCAACGCTTCCTCTGCCTCGATGGCCGAAAGTGCAGCCTCATCTCTTGCCAAACCGAAACGCTCGATAATGGCATTGGCTTCATCTATATAATGAGATTTGTCCGCGCCATTTTCCAACACCGCATCTTCAAGCACGACCGACAAAAGCTTACCGCAATTTTCGATACGCTCTGCGATACGCGAATAAACCATCCAACGTTTCAACCTCAATGCTCCTGCATCGTCATTGGGTGAAGCGGCATCCAGTTTAATTAAGCCATAGTGTTTGCCATAATACAGACGGAACACCAGCTGCTTCAAATCCTTTGTTTCATCCAGCAGGCGATAAAATTCGCGAACCAACAACAGCAAACGGTCAAATGCGTCTGCTTTGGCCAGATACTCTGAATCATCTGAAGCAAGCGCGTAAATCAGTTTGGACAATTTGGCGTTGAGCGCGTTATTCATCATTTTTCCTTTTATTTTTACGTGATGGATTTCGTATTAAGAGCCGTTCCAGATGATTTGGTTGCATTGGGATAATGTAAATTATTCATGCGCAAACCATCATTCAAAACGGAATAAAATATATAAAACGGCAGATTCAAAGCGAATGTGCCGTAGTTTTTAAGTGCCGTGCTGTATTTTAACGCAAATATGCTATTTTGTTAAAAAATACCCGCATTATTTATATCCGCATCTACAGTAAAACATTCTGGCAGTCCGCCTACTTCTTGATTAAAATGTTCACCAACAGCCTAAAGACCAAATAAAGGAACACATCATGAAATGGACAGATACCCAACGCATCGCTGAAGAACTCTACGACTTACACGGCGACAGCATCGATCCGAAAACCGTACGCTTTACCCAACTGCGTAATTTAATTATGGCTTTGCCTGAATTTGACGATGATCCGGCGCGTTGCGGCGAGCGCATTCTCGAAGCCGTGCAACAAGCATGGATAGATGAAGCAGAATAATCTTTCCTCCCTTCCCTATCAAACAAGACCTCAGGCAGTTTTTCAGACGGCCTGAGGTCTTTATTAAATCTATTCATACAATTTCGGAAAATTTCGAAATTGACTCATGCCAACCTCAAATTTATTATGCAACCTGACAACGAATAAAAGATATGCAGAAGGTGCATAACCATGAATCACGCTCGAGAAATTAACGCATTAAATCACAGCCTTTCCGATTTAAAAGGCGACATCAATGTTTCATTTGAATTTTTTCCGCCGAAAAACGAACAAATGGAAACCATGCTGTGGGATTCCATCCATCGCCTGCAAACCCTGCACCCGAAATTTGTTTCCGTAACTTACGGTGCAAACTCAGGCGAGCGCGACCGCACTCACAGCATCGTTAAACGCATCAAACAAGAAACCGGCCTTGAAGCCGCCCCTCACTTGACCGGTATCGATGCCAGCCCTGACGAGTTGCGTCAAATTGCCAAAGACTATTGGGACAGCGGTATCCGCCGCATCGTTGCCCTGCGTGGCGACGAGCCGCCCGGCTACGAGAAAAAACCTTTCTATGCCGAAGATTTGGTCAAACTGTTGCGCTCCGTTGCCGACTTCGACATTTCCGTAGCGGCCTATCCTGAGGTACACCCGGAAGCCAAATCTGCTCAAGCGGACTTGATCAATCTGAAACGCAAAATCGATGCGGGTGCAAACCACGTTATCACCCAATTCTTCTTTGACGTGGAAAGCTATCTGCGCTTCCGCGACCGTTGCGTGATGATGGGCATTGACGTTGAAATCGTTCCCGGCATCCTGCCTGTAACCAATTTCAAACAATTGGCCAAAATGGCCCAAGTGACCAACGTCAAAATCCCAAGCTGGCTGTCTAAAATGTACGAAGGTTTGGATGACGACCAAGGCACGCGCAACCTTGTTGCCGCCAGCATCGCCATCGACATGGTCAAAGTCCTCTCTCGCGAAGGTGTCAAAGACTTCCACTTCTACACCCTCAACCGCAGCGAACTGACTTACGCCATCTGCCATATTTTGGGTGTACGTCCCCGTTAATAAAACAGACGGCCTCCCCATTCTGATTTACAATATCGAACATTCAGGCCATACCGGCCTGATTAAAAATTCCAACCAGGAGAGTTAACATGACAACATTGCATTTTTCAGGCTTCCCGCGCGTCGGTGCCTTCCGCGAATTGAAATTCGCACAAGAAAAATACTGGCGCAAAGAAATCAGCGAGCAAGAATTGCTGGCTGTTGCTAAAGACTTGCGCGAGAAAAACTGGAAACACCAAGCTGCGGCTAACGCCGATTTCGTTGCTGCAGGCGATTTCACTTTCTACGACCACATCCTCGACCTGCAAGTTGCCACCGGTGCCATCCCTGCCCGTTTCGGCTTCGACAGCCAAAATCTGTCTTTGGAACAATTCTTCCAACTGGCCCGTGGTAACAAAGACCAATTCGCTATCGAAATGACCAAATGGTTCGACACCAACTACCACTACTTGGTGCCTGAATTCCACGCCGATACCGAATTCAAAGCCAACGCCAAACACTACGTTCAACAACTGCAAGAAGCCCAAGCTTTAGGCCTGAAAGCCAAACCGACCGTTGTGGGTCCGTTGACTTTCCTGTGGGTTGGTAAAGAAAAAGGCGCTGTTGAATTCGACCGTCTGAGCCTGTTGCCTAAACTGTTGCCTGTTTACGTTGAAATCCTGACTGCTTTGGTTGAAGCCGGTGCCGAGTGGATTCAAATCGACGAGCCAGCTTTGACTGTTGACCTGCCTAAAGAATGGGTAGAAGCATACAAAGACGTTTACGCTACTTTGAGCAAAGTAAGCGCCAAAATCCTGTTGAGCACTTACTTCGGTTCTGTTGCCGAACACGCTGCTTTGCTGAAATCCCTGCCTGTTGACGGCCTGCACATCGACTTGGTACGCGCTCCTGAACAGCTGGACGCATTTGCTGATTACGACAAAGTTCTGTCTGCCGGCGTTATCGACGGCCGCAACATTTGGCGCGCCAACCTGAACAAAGTTTTGGAAACTGTTGAGCCTCTGCAAGCCAAACTGGGCGACCGTTTGTGGATCTCCAGCTCTTGCTCTCTGCTGCACACTCCATTTGACTTGTCAGTTGAAGAAAAACTGAAAGCTAACAAACCTGACCTGTACTCTTGGTTGGCATTCACCCTGCAAAAAACCCAAGAATTGCGCGTTCTGAAAGCCGCATTGAACGAAGGTCGTGATTCTGTTGCCGAAGAACTAGCCGCCAGCCAAGCTGCTGCCGACTCCCGTGCCAACAGCAGCGAAATCCACCGTGCAGACGTTGCCAAACGTCTGGCCGATTTGCCTGCCAACGCAGACCAACGCAAATCTCCATTTGCAGACCGTATCAAAGCGCAACAAGCATGGTTGAATCTGCCTCTGCTGCCGACTACCAACATCGGTTCTTTCCCACAAACTACCGAAATCCGCCAAGCACGCGCAGCCTTCAAAAAAGGCGAACTGTCTGCCGCCGATTACGAAGCCGCGATGAAAAAAGAAATCGCCTTGGTGGTTGAAGAGCAAGAAAAACTGGACTTGGACGTACTGGTACACGGCGAAGCCGAGCGTAACGACATGGTCGAATACTTCGGCGAACTGTTGAGCGGTTTTGCATTCACCCAATACGGCTGGGTACAAAGCTACGGCTCACGCTGCGTGAAACCACCGATCATTTTCGGTGACGTAAGCCGTCCTGAAGCCATGACTGTCGCTTGGTCTACTTACGCGCAAAGCCTGACCAAACGCCCGATGAAAGGTATGTTGACCGGTCCTGTAACCATTCTGCAATGGTCTTTCGTCCGCAACGACATTCCACGCGCTACCGTGTGCAAACAAATCGCACTGGCTCTGAACGACGAAGTATTGGATCTGGAAAAAGCAGGCATCAAAGTCATCCAAATCGACGAACCTGCCATCCGCGAAGGTCTGCCTTTGAAACGTGCCGATTGGGATGCCTACCTGAACTGGGCCGGCGAATCTTTCCGCCTGTCCTCTACCGGTTGCGAAGACAGCACTCAAATCCACACTCATATGTGCTACTCTGAGTTCAACGACATCCTGCCAGCCATCGCCGCTATGGACGCTGACGTCATCACCATCGAAACTTCACGTTCCGACATGGAGCTCTTGACTGCGTTCGGCGAGTTCAAATACCCGAACGACATCGGCCCAGGTGTTTACGACATCCACAGCCCACGCGTACCGACTGAAGCTGAAGTTGAGCATCTGTTGCGCAAAGCCATCGAGGTTGTACCGGTTGAACGTCTGTGGGTTAACCCAGACTGCGGCCTGAAAACACGTGGCTGGAAAGAAACTCTGGAACAACTCCAAGTGATGATGAACGTAACCCACAAACTGCGTGCCGAACTGGCTAAATAATGTGAGTTAGATGAAAGGCCGTCTGAAAATTTTCAGACGGCCTTTTTTCTTTATCGATATTTAGACCAGCGTGTAGAAACTAGTAGCGTTGTTTACAGCATTTCCAGGAGAATACTGAAACATGAACATGC
>NZ_KV810283.1:0-1560 GCF_001812735.1 Neisseria sp. HMSC069H12 | reverse complement strand
CAGCATTACCGTTGGTCCGGCTAGCGGCGGCAGCCCGGTTACTGTCGACGGCACTGCCGGTACGGTTACCGGTCTGACAAACAAAACTTGGACCGGTACGCCGGTGAGTGGTCGCGCTGCTACTGAAGACCAATTGCAGGTTGTGGCAAATAAGGCCGCCGCCGCCAAAACCATCGTGGCTGCTGGCAATGGTATCTCTGTAGGCACACCGACACTTAATGGGGATGGCAGCACTACCTATACCGTGTCCGCAGATACTGCCGCCATTACTACCGGCACGGACGGCAAAGCCGCCACAACCGGTAATACCAACCAAGTCGCCACCGCGCAGGATGTGGTTAACGCCATCAACAACAGTGGTTTCAACATCACTGCCGGCGGCAACACCGTAGGTACACCCGCTGCCACTACAGCCAAATCAGGCAGCACCCTGACCTTGGCTGCAGGCAACGGATTGACGGTGCAACAAAATGTTGACGGCAACGGCAACCAGACCTACACCTATGCTGTAGACGCCCAATCCGTGGTACAGAGTGCCCAAGCCCCAGTTGCATACACCAAAGCCGACGGCACCAAGGTGTACAAACACACCGACGGCAACTTCTACGATGCACCCAACGGTGCAGGTAACCAAGTTGCAGCAGCGGATGTGATTACCAGCCTGCAGAATGCGGCCGGCAGCACAACCGCACCGACCACCTTGGCCAACGTGAAGGACAATCTGGCCGATACCGCTGCAGCCGTTACCAACCCGACCGGTAACGACCGCACCACCTTGTCTGCCAACAAAGGCCACAACGCCGCCACCGTCAACGACGTATTGAACGCCGGCTTCACCGTACAAGGCAACGGGGTTGACGAAGATTTTGTCACCCATGGCGATACCGTTAATTTTGTTAACGGCCAAGGTACCGTAGCCAACGTCAGCAGCACTGGCGGTGTAACAACGGTTAAGTTCGATACCCCGATGACCTATGTTGACACAGCGGGCACTCCGGCCACTACGCCGAGCAACAAAGTAAATCTGGTGGGCACAGGCGGCCCGGTAACCTTGGGTAACGTCGCTGCAGGTGCGGTTAACGCGACCAGTACCGATGCCGTGAACGGCAGCCAGTTGTACAAAACTGCCAATTCCACAGCTACCCACTTGGGCGGCGGATCGGCAGTTCAGGCCGATGGCAGCATTAGCGCGCCGACCTACACCCTAGCCAATGCCACTGGTACGCCAACGAACTACAGCAACGTAGGCAACGCATTGACTGCGCTGAATGCACGCACCAATGCGGCCAACGCCGGTTGGAAATTCCAAGTGAACAGCGGTGCTGCGGAAACCATCAAGCCGAATGATACGGTAGGGTTTAAAGATGGTACCAACATTGCCATAACCAACAACGGTAAAGACATTACCATTGCCACCAAACCTAACCTGACTGCCGACAGCTTGACAATTAACAACGGCCCGGTCATCAACGGTAACGGTATTAGCACCAACGGCAAAAACATTGATATGGGTAACAACGGCAAGATTACCAACCTGACCAGCGGCAACGTTGCGGCAGG
>NZ_KV810282.1:0-539 GCF_001812735.1 Neisseria sp. HMSC069H12 | reverse complement strand
ACCTTCGCCGGATGTGCCATACCTTCGTAAATGATGATTTCGCTGTCCTGACCCATTCCTTTCAATTCCTGCGGCAGCATCAGCGCGCGGCGCTCTTCGCTTTCCGAAACGCTGCGTTCGCGTCCGCGGCTGACGTTTTTGCGTTTTACTGTGGTATAGCCCAACATTTCGGAGTATTCGTTCGCATCCTGCTGCTCCCTCGGCGTATAGATGATTTGCAGCGCATGGTTGGTGATGATCGTGCGGGCGTATTCTTTGCCGTAAACGGTGTCCAGTTGGGCGACGGATTGGATAATCGGAAACAGGCGGATGTTGTAGCCCGCCATGTAGCTGACGGAATGGGCAATGATTTCCACTCTGCCTATGCTGGTAAATTCGTCCATCAGCAACAGGCACTGGTGTTTCAAATCGGGATTGTCCTGCGGTAACTCTTTGGTGTTTTGGTTGATAAGTTGGGAGAAGAACAGGTTGACGATGACCCTCGATTCGGCAAGCTTGTTGGGCAGGATGCCGATATAGACGGTCATTTTCTTTTTGCG
>NZ_KV810281.1:0-11875 GCF_001812735.1 Neisseria sp. HMSC069H12 | reverse complement strand
GAACCTGTTGAAAGCGGCTAACAGGCTAAGTGCGCCTGTTAGCGCCTAAAAGGCGGCTCGGATGCCTGATTAATCAGGTATACAAGGATAATTAAGGGTGGGATTTGAGTAGAATCAGTGGATATTTGAAACAAAAACAGCCGAAAACCTGTGTTTGGATTTCGGCTGTTGGAGGAAAGGCTTTTTTGCAAAGGTCTCAGGCTGTTAAAAAGGCCGTCTGAAACCCAAAATCAGGTTTCAGACGGCCTTTATTTATTTGCAGGTTTAGTTTTTCCGTGCGGTAACAAACTCGGCCAGTTGGCGCAGGCGCAGGGCTTTGTCGCCGAATGGTTCGATCAGGGCAACGGCTTCTGCAATCAGCGTTTCTGCGTAAGTACGCGCAGCGTGCAGGCCCATCAGTTTGACGTAGGTCGGTTTGTCGTTGTCCGAGTCTTTGCCGGCGGTTTTGCCCAAGGTGGCGGTATCGGCTTCGCAGTCCAATACATCGTCGATCACTTGGAAAGCCAGGCCCAATTTGGCGGCGTAGTGGTCTAAGGTTTGGATTTGCGCCGGTGTTAAGTCTGGGCAGGAAAGTGCGCCTAAGGCTACGGCCGCGCGGATGAGCGCGCCGGTTTTGAGGCTGTGCATCTGTTCCAATTCGGCCTGATTCATGGCTTTGCCGACGTTGGCAAGGTCGATGGCTTGTCCGCCCGCCATACCAAGGCTGCCGGATGCTTGTGCCAGCGTGGACAACATGGCAAGCTGGCGCTCGGCAGACAGGCCTGTCGGACGGCTCAGTACATCAAAGGCTTGGGTTTGCAGCGCATCGCCGACCAAAAGGGCGGTTGCTTCATCGTATTGCACATGGCAGGTCGGTTTGCCGCGGCGCAGGCTGTCGTTGTCCATCGCCGGCATATCGTCGTGAACCAGCGAATAGACGTGCACCATTTCGATGGCCGTCATCGCCTGCTCGACGGCGTTTTGGTTTGCTTCGCCCAATTCGGACGCGGCAAGCACCAAGAGCGGGCGCAGCCGTTTGCCGCCGCCGAGGGTAACGTAACGCATGGCTTCATGCAGCGTGTGCGGCACTTGGCTTTCAGACGGCAAAAAATGCGCCAGTAGCAATTCGGTTTGCGCTTGGGCTTTTTGCTGCCATGTTTTGAGTTCATTCGCCGGGTTCAAGGTTCAACTCCTTCAGTTCGCCGGCATCCAAGACTTGCAGTTTCTGCTCGACTTCCGCCAATTTGGTTTGGCAGTATCTGACCAATTCGTTGCCTTCCTGATAGGCGGCCAGGGCGTCTTCCAGCGGCATTTCGCTGCTTTGCATGGCCTGGGTCAGGGTTTCGAGGTGGGATAAGGCTTCTTCAAAGGATTGGGGGGCGTTTTTTTTCATGGTTTGAAATGATGGGCAGAAAAGGGGAATTGTAGCATTTTTAGATGATTAAGGCCGTCTGAACAGGGGTGAAAACGAAATCAAAGATTTCTGTTTCTTTGTTCAGACGGCCTTTTTTCAAACGAAATAACGTTATCAGCCCGGTAAAACGGCTTTTTGATAGTTGAGCGCGATAAACTGCTTCTCGGCATCCAATTCAGTGATTTTAAACAATGCCTGCGATTTAGGCAGCGCGTCAAACGGAATACCGGTCGCGCGCGTTACCAGCGGCAAGCCTTCAATGCGGACGAGGTCTTCTTTGAGGATGGTGGCCGTCAGCTCGCTGATGCCTTGCTGTTGCAGATAGACGAGGCTCCAGTAGGCTTCCATTTGGCGTTGGAAGTCGGCGTAGGCTGTATAGGCGGCATCAAAGTCGCGCAGCGCGGCGAAAAGCTCGGCATCGCTGTTTTGATACAGCGGCTCGGCAGAGTCGTCGATCAGGCTGATCAGCTGTTTTTGGTTGATGTAGTCGGCGGCGCGGCGCAGCGGCGAGGTAAACCAGCCGTAATGCTGCACGCCCATACCAATGTGCGGCTCGGATTTGGTACTCATGCGCACTTTGCCTGCCGGTTGGACGCGGAAAAGGCCGGGCAGCTCGTTTTCGTCCAGCATTTGCGCCCAAGTGCTGTTAGCCAAAATCATCATCTCGCTGACCAGCGTATCGATGGGCGAACCGCGTTCGCGGCGGACGACGGATACGTTGCCTTCCTCATCCAATTCGATGCTGTAATCGTATTGTGGCGCACGGTCGGGCTCGTATTTGCCGCGCGCTTTTTGCAGGGCGATGGCAAATTGATAGAACCAAATCAGGTCTTGATGGTGGGCGAACATCATTTCGCCTGCTTCATCCAAGCCGGTTTCGGCGTTGAAATGCGGCTCGATGGTTTGAATGCGCAGGTTTTCAGCGATGTTGACCGCTTCGATTTTGCAGGTCGGCGCGCCGACGTTGAACTCGCTGTCCACATCGAAATAAATGCTGATGGAAGGGCGGTATGCACCTGCATCAAGGCTGAACGCGGCGATCCAGTTTTCGGGCAACATGGTGATTTTGCCGCCGGGAAAATAAACCGTGCTTAAGCGTTCCATGATGTTTTTTTCCATTTTGTCGCCTTGTTTAATGGCAAGCGACGGCGCGGCGATGTGGATACCGACGCGTTTCATGCCATTGCCCAAGTCGGTCAGGCTCAAGGCATCGTCCACTTCGGTGGTCGATTCGTCGTCAATGGAAAAGGCGGTAACGTCGGCCTTGGGCAAGTCGGGCATTTCAGGAAGCGGAAGGTCGGGGAAGCCTGTTCCTTTGGGGAAATATTTGATTTCAAACCCGTCTTGCAGGTATTGGGGAATGGACGTAATGCCGCCCGTTTTTTTCGCCAGTTCGTAGGCGGAGATTTTCAGCTCGTCGGCGGCTTTGGTAAAGGCTTTGTAGGTCAGCGACTGCTTGTCGGGCGCGTGTAAGATGGTTTTCAAATCCGCCGCGATTTCAGACGGCATCTCGCCGCGTTTCAAGGCTTCCGCCCAAGCGTCGATTTGCGCGTCTTGCTGTTTTTTGCGTTCGATGGCGGCAAGCGCTTGTTTTAAGGTTTCTTCGGGCGCGGCTTTGAACACGCCTTTGGATTTTTTGTAGAAATACATCGGCGCGGCGTAAAGCGCAATTAAAGTCGCCGCCAGCTCGGTTTTGGTCGGCGCATGGCCGTAATATTCTTCGGCAATCGCCTCGGCGGAAAATTCTTCTTCGCCGCATACTTCCCACAATAAATCGGTGTCGATGTCCGCCGCCTGCGCCTGCGCGTTTTCCAAAAACGCCGCCATATCGCCGTCAAACTCGGCAAAGACATTGTTTGCCTTCACTTTGGTGCGTTTGCCGTGTTGGGTATCGACTTGGTAGGTGGCGTCGTTTTTTTGGACAATAGAGGCAACTTTGAATTGGCCGGACTCTTCGTAAAAGATATTCATTTTTTTAGGATTTTATGATTTGTAGGAAACGCGTGATTTTAGCAGATTTGCACAAGAAAGGCCGTCTGAAAAACATACTTTCAGACGGCCTGTTCAAACGGTGGATGATTAATACTGATATGCCGCCAGTTTGCGTTTGATTTCAGGCAGGGCGGCGCGTGCGGCCTGTTCGCCCAGTTGGATGGCGCGTTGTTTTTGGTCGAAGCCACCAACCGAACCCAGCTCCAAAACCTGCGGTTTGATGACCACATTGGCTTGTCCCAATTCTTGGCGCAAGGCAGTTTGACTCATTACGTTGAAGGTTTGGTCAAGATAGGAGAACATGCCTTGGTTGACGTTTTTGGCTGGACGGGCGGAAATATCGACGGCAATGATGAAGTTTGCGCCCAATTTTTTCGCCGCGCTGACCGGTACGGGTTGCGACAGGCCGCCATCTACATATTTGCGGTTGCCGATGACGACAGGTTGGAACACGTTCGGAATCGAAGCGGAAGCGCGGACGGCCTGTCCGGCATTGCCGACGTTGAACACCACCGGTTTGCCGCTTTCAAAATCGGTCGCAACGGCGGCAAATTTGATGGGGAACTGCTGCATCGGGCGGTTGCCGACTTTGCGGTTGATGTAGTTTTGCAGTTTTTCGCCTTTGATGAAGCCGCTAGTGGACAAGGTCAAATCCACCAAATCGGTTTTACCCAAAATTTCCGCTTCCAATTCGAGGCGGTCGGGCGACATTCCCGAAGCGTACATACTGCCGACAATCGAGCCGGCGGATGTACCGGTAACGATTTTGATCGGAATATTGTTTTCTTTCAAAACCTTAATAATTCCGATATGGGCAAAGCCTTTGGACGCGCCGCCACCCAAAGCCAGCGCAACTGTGGCTTTCGGTTTGGGTGCAGGACGCGAAACCGTATTTTGACCCTGTGTAGAAGGTTTGGATTGCGGCGCGTTGCCACTCGGACAGGCAGCCAATACCAAGACGGACGAAGCGGCTAAAAGCGTTTTGAATGTGGAAAAAAGTTTATTCATGTTCAGACAGCCTTTAATATGTCGAAAGGGTTATTTTACTCTCAAATTAAGTCGAAAGGCCGTCTGAAATCAGGTTTCAGACGGCCTTTTAAATCAAGCTCAAGCCAATTCGAGCTGTTTTTCCAAGCTTTCGACCAGTTGGTCGTCCAAATTCAAAGCTTGGGACAAACGGCTCAGGAACACGATTTCCTTGCGCGACAAGTCCGCGCAGACCAATCTGGCCGCCAGATAAGTTTCAGCTGCCAAAGCCTCGTCGCTGCCGACCGCAGCCGCAATTTGCTCGATAGAGGCCGGTTGCGCATATTCAGCCTGCAGCCATGCCGCCATTTCCGCATCGTTGCCGCTTTCACGCTCAATGGCCGCGCGTTCCGCATCGTCAATCAGGCCGTCTGAAGCCGCCGCCGCAATCATCGTTTGCAAAATCACACGGCTGTGGTTTTCACCAATCAGACCGGCAGGTTGGAACGCACTTTGCGGCAATTCTTCCTGCTGGCGGTTTTGTTTCCAGTTTTGATAGCCTTTATAAGCCAGAAAACCCAAAGCAGCGACCGAGCCGGCCTTGACCAGCTTCTTCGTATTTTTCTTTTTCAACAGCATTGATGTCAAAGCACCCGTCAGTGCGCCGCCGCCGAAAGAATTGAGCGGGCTGTCCGCTACCGCTTTGCCGCCTTTTTGAGCCGCACCCAAAACTTGATTGAGCAACTGACTGAAATCCATAAAGAAATCTCCTGAAAACAAATACATTGCAAATATAGGGCAGAAACACCAAAAAACCAAGCCAAAGAAAGTTAAAAGGTGCAAACAAGTTTTCAGACGGCCATAGCCGACTTTCGGTACAATCACACCATTCCAAACAATAAACCCCATCATGACCGATACCGCCCAAATCATTACCAGCTATGGCCGCCGCTATATCGTCCGCACCCCCGACGGCCAAACATATGACGCCACCACCCGCAAAAAACGCGTCGATTTCGCCTGCGGCGACCAAGTCCGCATCAGCCCCATCAACGGCGAACAAGTCGTGATTGAAGACTACCTTCCGCGTGAAAGCCTGCTCTACCGCCAAGACGCGTGGAAAACCAAACTGATTGCCGCCAACGTTACCCAACTGCTCATCGTAACCGCCGCCAGCCCCTCACCCAGCGAAGCCCTGTTGCAACGCGCCCTCCTCGCGGCAGAAGCGGCCGGCATCGACGCCGTCATTGTCCTCAACAAAGCCGACCTCCCCGAAACCGCCCAATGGCGCGAGAAACTCAAATTCTACGAAACACTCGGCTATTTAGTGGTTGAAACCAACGCATTGGAAAACGCCGACATCCTGCGTCCCATTTTAGAAGGGCAAACCAACATCCTGCTCGGACAAAGCGGCATGGGCAAGTCCACCCTGACCAACGCCCTACTCGGCAACCAAGCCGCCCGAACCGGCGACATTTCCACCGCGCTCGATTCCGGCAAACACACCACCACCCACGCCCAACTGTACGATTTAAACGCAGAAACCCGACTCATCGATTCCCCCGGCCTGCAAGAATTCGGCCTGCATCATCTCCAAGCCGCCGATCTACTGCAATACTTCCCCGACCTGCGCCACCTTATCGGCCAGTGCCGTTTCCACAACTGCACCCACCGCGCCGAACCCGGCTGCGCTGTCAAAGCCGCTGCCGAATCAGGCGAAGCCAAACCCGAGCGTATCGAATTTCTGCAACGCGTTACCGATGAATTGTTGAGATAAAGTTTTAACGGAAATAAGCGTTTGGATAAATAAAAAGGCCGTCTGAAAGTTTCAGACGGCCTTTTGTTGAAGCATAACCAAATTTACCTTTCAACCGGTATTGCTACCTTAGCGGGAAAGAGACGGTGCTTTTCGCGGCGGATTGATCATGAGAAGAACGGCTTCTTCAATTTTCTTGTCCTCCCGATCATGGAGCTCTACCGGAAACTTCAGACGCAACACTGCAACAATAGCGCCAACCGATAAGCCTGCATCATGAAGCAACTCAATTTCTTTAAGTACCGGTGCGGAAAGGTTTAACATGGTTTCTCCTTAAGATTTGATACTTAGCCCACTTTATCCCCGGGCTGTGCGCCTGCGTCAACGTCGAGGAGCTTCAGTTTGCCCTCTGCCGTGGCGGCGGAGAGGATCATGCCTTCGGATACGCCGAATTTTGCCATTTTGCGCGGGGCGAAGTTGGCGACGGCGATGACCATGCGGCCGTTCAATTCGGCGGGATTGGGATAAGACGCGGCGATGCCGGAGAAGATGATGCGTTTTTCAAAACCGAAATCGAGGTCGAATTTCAAAAGTTTGGTGCTGCCTTCGACGGCTTCGCAATTCAATACTTTGGCGACGCGCATGTCGATTTTCATGAAATCGTCGAAGCTCGCCTGTTCGGCGACTTTTTCGTATTTGCTGTCTTCAACAGGCGCAGGGGTCGTCTGAATGCTTTGTTTGTTGGCTTCGATTAAATCGTCCACTTGTTTTTGCTCCACTCGTTGCATTAAATGTTCGTATTTGTTGATGGCGTGTTCGCCCAAGGTTTCGCGCGTGTTCGCCCAGGTAATTGCGTTCAAATTGAGGAAATGCGCGGCATTGGCGGCGGTTTGCGGCAATACGGGGGCGAGGTAGGCGGTCAGCATGGTAAAGGCGTTGATGAGTTCGCTGCATACTTCATGCAGGCGTTCGTCTTGACCTTCCTGTTTGGCGAGCTCCCACGGCTTGTTGGCATCGACGTATTCGTTCACTGCGTCCGCCAATGCCATGATGTCGCGCAGGGCGCGGGCGTATTCGCGGTTCTCGTATTGCTCGGCAATGGTGTCGCTTTCGGCAGCGAGTTTTGCCAGCAATGCGCTGCCTGAAACGTCTTTCAGACGACCTTCAAAGCGTTTGGCGATGAAACCTGACGCGCGGGCGGCGATGTTGACGTATTTGCCGACGAGGTCGCTGTTGACGCGGGAAATAAAGTCTTGCAGGTTCAAATCGATGTCTTCGATTTTGCTGTTGAGTTTGGCGGCGATGTAGTAGCGCATCCACTCGGGGTTCAGACCTTGTTCCAGATAGGATTTGGCGGTGATGAATGTGCCGCGCGATTTGGACATTTTTTGCCCGTCGACGGTCAAAAAGCCGTGTGCGTACACGCCGGTCGGGGTGCGGTGGCCGGAGAAATGCAGCATGGCAGGCCAGAACAGGGCGTGGAAATAGAGGATGTCTTTGCCGATGAAGTGGTACATCTCGGTTTGGCTGTCGACTTTGAAATATTCGTCAAAATCGACGCCGATGCGGTCGCACAGGTTTTTAAACGACGCCATGTAGCCGACGGGCGCGTCCAGCCAAACGTAGAAGTATTTGCCCGGCGCGTCGGGGATTTCAAAACCGAAATACGGCGCGTCGCGGGAAATGTCCCAATCGGACAGCGTGGTTTCTTCGCCTTCACCCAGCCATTCTTTCATTTTGTTGAGGGCTTCTGGTTGCAGATGGGGCTTGCCGTCGTGCGGATTATTGCCGGAAGTCCATGCTTTGAGGAAGTCGGCGCATTCGCCCAGTTTGAAGAAGAAGTGTTCGGATTCGCGCAATTCGGGTTTGGCACCGGAAACGGCGGAATACGGGTTGATCAGTTCGGTCGGGGAATAGGTCGTGCCGCAGACTTCGCAGTTGTCGCCGTATTGGTCTTGGGCGTGGCATTTCGGGCATTCGCCTTTGACGAAGCGGTCGGGCAGGAACATTTGTTTTTCGGGGTCGAAAAGCTGCTCGATGACGCGGCTCTCAATCTTGCCGTTGGCTTTCAGCGCGCGGTAAATGTCTTGGGAAAACTGTTTGTTTTCAGGGGAATGGGTGCTGTAATAATTGTCGTAGCCGATGAAAAAGCCGGTGAAGTCGGCGAGGTGCTCTTCGCGCACTTTGGCAATCATGTCTTCGGGCGCGATGCCTTGTTTTTGCGCGGCAAGCATCACGGGCGTGCCGTGGGTGTCGTCGGCGCAGCAGTAGTAGCATTCGTGGCCGCGCAGTTTTTGGAAGCGCACCCAAACGTCGGTTTGGATGTGTTCGACCATGTGGCCGAGGTGGATGCTGCCGTTGGCATAGGGCAGCGCGGAAGTGACAAGGATTTTGCGTGTCATGGTTTGTGCTTTTAAAAACAATGGATAAAGATGTTGGGAATTATACCGCAAAACAATACGCAAAGGCCGTCTGAAACCCGATTGCCGGTGTTTCAGACGGCCTTTTGAGACTTAGCAGAAAGAATAAAACCTTTCGATTCGGTTCAGCATCTTCGCTTACGAAATCATCATCCCGCGCGATTGGGATTGCGCCAACTGCCTTTGTTGCGTTTCATATTCAAACTGTTGTTCCGTTTGCTTACTTTGAGCCACGCTGTCGGCAACAGGCGTCTGAGCCGCTGTTTTGGGATCGACGATGGCGACATCCAACTCTTCCGTATCATGGATGGCGTGCAGCTTGCCGTCCATTCTGCCGATACCGTCCACATCGGTCATTTTTGCTTTCTGCATGGCAGTAGTAAGGTAGGCGGCGGTATTGTCGAATTCCGTTTCGGACTGGCAGATACCTTCCCTTTGGTTGCATTCGGCCAGCAGGGTTCTGGCTTTTTCGTGCAGGGGTTGCAAGTCGGGGGAAAAGCCACCTGCCGCCTGCGCGTATTGATACGGTTGTTCGCGTTCGTTTTCACTGACAATCCACTGTCCGAAAGTACGGCTGGGCATTTCTCTTTTGATGGTGCGGTTCAAATTGCTGTCGGGCATCTGGTTGGGAATCTTGTCGAACTCTTCAATATTCGGCAATACCCTGATTGCCCCTTCGTGCGAATTATTACGGGTTCTGCCCACCTCTACTCCCTCGAAATGATGGATGTATTCCTTACCCTTATATATTCCGCTGCGGTAGAGGGCGGTAAAAGTAAAGTCGATGCAACTGTTGGTCGTCCAGTTATAAGTGCTTCTGTTGAAACCGTAATTTTGAGGGTTTTCCCCAAATTTCTGTAATGCTTTATATTGTTCTGCGGTAATCTCCATAGTGCGTTCGTAAACCGGATTTCGGTACTCTTTGTGCTCGCCTTTTTGTACATCCCCCGGTTTGTTGGGATGATACCAATGATATTTCTCGGTATCTTTAGGCGGAGCAAAACCGTAGGAATGGATGGTACGTCCGCCATCTTCGCTGATGCCGTAGAATACATGACCGGGCAGGGAGGTTTTTTGCTGCTTTGTTTCCTCATCCAATTGAGGTTTCCCCGTGTCTATATCAAATAGAGGTGTGCCGGGTGCAGCCACATAAATGGTCAAAGTGTATTTTTTGTTATTCATTACATTTCCTGTTTAAAAAATTATTTGCCGCTAGGTGGAAAACTTACATATACCGCCAATTTAAGCTTCGGATAGTCAGGATATTGGTGTAAGGCTCGGATTGATAGGCGGTAATAGCCTCCTTTTTCCTGTATTAGGAAATACGCCATCGAATTTTCATAAATGCTGTATTCTTCACCGTCAAATACTCTTGGAGACGGACTGCTGATAGCAGTATCTGCTATAAATTGTGTCTGATTGCTTTGAAATCGAGGTATATTGACTGCCTCGAGAGGAGCATCAAACAAATCCGAACGATAGATATGGCTGTCGCTCAGTCCAATTTGGGTTTTCTTTCCGTTTTTATCGAAATGGGCAAGTTTTGTCTCAAATTTTAGCAATTTATTTTTAATTAAAATATCATTCATGATAATCCCATTATCAATGTCAAAATATTTTTTATCTTCATACGGATACATTGTCATAATATATATGGTTTGATTACGAGCCTGATTCTTAGGAAGATATTTTTTCTTCAATTTGAAATAAAACACCTGCTCCTTCTTCGGATCGATAACCAACGGCTGCTCAAACGGCACTTCGTACACCGGATGTCCGTCAACCTCTTTCGGCACGTCTTTGTACGGGTCGCCGTATTGGGAACAGGCACTTAAAAGGGCTGTTAGAAATCCCAAAATCGTCAGGGTATATCTTTTTCCGCTCATAATAATTTCCTTTCTGTAAAATCATTTTGGGGTACGTTCTATATTGACATAAATACCTAATTTCAACTTGGGATAATCGGGATATTGCTTCAACGGTCTAACCGTAAGTTTGTAATATCCCCCTATATCCTGTATTAAAAAACCTGCTACGATAATATTGGTTGAAAGATAGTCTTCGTGATCTATAGAGCAGCAATATAAACTGTTACAGTATATTTTTTTAATCCGTCCACCATGATTTATCCTTGAAAAAAATTTGACTATAATATTTGTTTTCCTAATATACAGAGGAAAATTATTAAAATTGTACCGAATAAATTGGTTGCAATCGCTGCAAAAAATGCACTCCATGCTGATTTTGTAAAAAATCTTGGCTTCTTAATTGAAGGATAAATTGAACTTATAAAACAAAACAGTCCCCAAATATAATAGAAAATCCATGCAATGCCTGCTTTGGTATCTATAGAAGTCAAAATATCGTATGCCATCCAACAATACAAAACCAATGAAAGAAATATTGCGCCAATTACTGCCCCGCTGCGTAAACGCATATATAGGCAATAACTCGCTGCAATAGAAACCCAAAAACCAAGTAAATTTTCAATAAGACTCCGATCTATCGAAAAGTATCCATAGTATCTTATGTTGATATAGATTAAATAAGCCAAAGGCAATAACAGACTCAGAACAACGCTTACAATAGCAATCTTCTTTTCTAAAGCTATTGGTTGCTTCATACGTTCTCCAATAAAGGACGGTTTTTTTGACATAAGTTACCTCATTTAATCCAAATTAATAATCCATTCCATCACATACACAATGTACGTTTTTGGAATTTACAAAAGTTACTCGTATCGAACAATATTGTCCTTCAGTTTGAACTTTACATTGTGCCTGTCAAGTTTTCCATCCACAGATAGATTAAATTGAATAGATATATTTTGACTCGAGGAAGAAATCTTAATTTCAGGACTTTCCACCTGCATACTATTCCAGTCCTTTTTATCCAATCTATATCCTATTGCGTTAAAAACTTCTCTATTATTAACTGTTAACTTCTCCAGAATAACATTTTTTGCAGATGTATCATGCCATATTTTTAAACTGTGCGGAGATTCATATAACATATAGCTTCTAATCAGGAATATTATCAATAGCGCTATAATATAATACCAGCAAACCCATACAAAGTTATTTTAAAAAATTCTGGTATAAATGTTTTCATTTACTAATTCCCAAGAAAAATATCGATTCAATCATTGCTTTCTATTTTATATCAGAATAACAGCAATTCGTCTGAAAACCAATCCTAACCCGTTTTCAGACGACCTTGCTTTACTTATTGCTACCCACCTTTCAACGAGGCTACCTTCACCGCCCCCTTCAGCCGTTTGGTAAACATTCCATCCTGATAGTAGCGAATCTTGTTTACCTTCGCCGGATGTGCCATACCTTCGTAAAT
>NZ_KV810280.1:0-1499 GCF_001812735.1 Neisseria sp. HMSC069H12 | reverse complement strand
AATACTGTAAACAACTCTACTAATTTCTACAGCATCCATACCTTTTCAAGGAGTTGACTCGGATTATGGTGATCGTTCCGCAAATCATGTTCATTTTGTAAAGCATATTATGGTGAGTATCTTATATTTATTAGGGTGGATAACGCCTATACGTAAGTCGATATTAGAGGATTAGCGTTCTCATCTCGGCAGGGATATGGTCGGTATGGGCGCTGTCGTGCATGACGCCGGAGATATACGGACGGTCGGGATTACCCTGGACGAAGGACAGCATCACTTCGGTACCTTCGTGCAAGGGGAAGTGGATACCGTATTCGGGACCGGCATAGGGTTTGGCGAGTCGGACGGGACGGCTTTCTCCGCCGGGACTCCATTCGTCCAGGTCAAACGGCAGTTTGACGCGGTAGCGGCTCATATCGTCGATATAGGCGTAGGTGCAGTTCTCCGCCGCCATGTTGTTCATGCTGTTCGAAGGCATACCAGACGCCTTCTTCTTCGCACAGACGGTTAATAAAGTCGAAGTCGCTTTCGAGATATTGGGTGACATACTCGCGTACGCTGTAGCTGCGGCTCTTTTGGAAACGTTAGTCGACACCAGAGAAGCCGTGGTGTTTGAAGACGGCGGCAACGATGTCGGGAACGGTTTGGTGTTGAAACAGCCGGGAAGATTGGAAATGTTTTAAAGCCGCGAAACGCGGCTCTAAAACAAAGCGGTAAACGGTTTCATCCTTGGATACCGACAACTTCTCGCATGAGGTGATGATGCCCTGCCATTGCTTTGCCAGCGGGTCGTCTGAAGCAGCCCCGAATGCCCCGGCCACTTCCGACAATAAGCCTTCCTGCGGACGAATCTCAAACGCTGCGCGTTGGTTGAGGTAGGAAGACAGCGGCAGCAAGGAGTCGGTCGAGGTAGCGGTGATCTCGACACGGTAAGCGGTATTGACCGCCTAGAATGCGCTGAAGGAGCGGACTGAAAGTGAGGGGGAAAAACGGGCGAAAGTGAGGTGGTAGGATTGGCGGGCGGTCATAAGAGTAATATCCGACTGACGATGAGCCCTGTATAGTAACGGGGATAATGCCGATGGTAAAGCAAATGGGATGAATGGAAATAAGGCCGTCTGAAAGGTTGAAATAAGGCATAAAGAGACATTTCACCCTGCCCTATTCCACCATTCAGGGGAAAGGTGGTAAATTAAGCAGCCAAATTTCTCTTAAAAACCATTGATTTTATACTAAAAATTGGAGTACTATTAACTTACCCTCTAGAGTATCATTAATTCTCATTTAACATATAGGAACAATAAGCGGAATTTGTAGAAGAATAGGAAAAAGGAAATTAATTTATATTATGTTAAATTAATAATGCTAGTATTTTAGTCTATCAATTCCTGTTTTTCTTAATTCTACAATCACTTACAATATTCAAAAACAAAAAGGCCGTCTGAAAGGTTTTTCAGACGGCCCGAGACCTTTGCAAAATCCCCCAAAATCCCCTAAAT
>NZ_KV810279.1:0-730 GCF_001812735.1 Neisseria sp. HMSC069H12 | reverse complement strand
TTGTTTCAAATATCCACTGATTCTACCCAAATCCCTCCTTAATCCCCCTTGGACACCTGATTAATCAGGCATCCGGCCGCCTTTTAGGCAGCAACAGGCGCACTTAGCCTGTTGGCGGCTTTCAAAAGGTTCAAACACATCGCCTCCTTCAGATGGCTTTGTGCACTCACTTTAATCAGCCCGAAATAGGCTGCCCGGGCGTAGCGGAATTTACGGTGCAGCGTACCGAAGCTTTGTTCGACCACATAACGGGTCTTCGACAAATATCGGTTGCGTTTGGTTTGCGCTTCCGACAGCGGATGTTTACGGTGGGCTTTGCACATAATGCCGTCTAACAACTGATGCTCTTCCAGATGTTGCCGGTTTTCCTCACTGTCGTAGCCTTTATCGGCATAGACGGTTGTACCTTTGGATAGACCTTCCAATAAAGGCGACAGGTGTTTGCACTCATGGGCATTGGCGGGGTTAATGTGCAGTTTCTCGATATAGTCTGCCTCATCGGTGCGGGTATGTTGTTTGTAACCGAGTCTGTATAAGCCGTTTTTCTTTGTCCAACGGGCATCTTTGTCTTTACTTGGTGTGGTTTGGCCGCTGACTTGTCCCTCTTCATCGACTTCTATGGCCTGGCGCTGTTTGCTGCCGGCGGTCTGAATAATGGAGGCGTCAACGACGGCGGCGGATGCTTTCTCTACTTTTAAGCCTTTTTCGGTCAGTTGGCGGTTGATCAGTT